>CALZHV010000135.1 GCA_945787485.1 uncultured Lachnospiraceae bacterium | reverse complement strand
GTATTCATCTAAATAATATGAAACGTCTGTTTTTGTTTCAGGTGAAAATTCATAAGATGAAAATATATCTTCGTATTTGTAATTTTTAAACACGTATTCGTAAAGCTTGGCTGTGTCATTGTAGCTGTCTTTTGCAGAAGGACTTCCTAATATTACGCATATTAATTGAATGTCATCTTTTTTTGCCCATGTAACCAAAGTTGCACCAGCCTCATCGGTAAAACCTGTTTTACCACCCTGACAGTATGGATAATAATATTCGGATTCTTCTTTAATCAGTTTGTTGTCCTGCCACAATGTTCTTTCCTCCGGTTGAAGATTGGTTGGAGAAATAACATGTTTTTGCGTGGAGGTAATAGTCATAAAATCATTGTTTTTAATAGCTTCCTTTGCTATGAGTGCCATGTCGTATGCGCAGGAATAGTGCTCGTCATCATGTAGACCGTTTGCATTTGTAAAATGAGTATTTACACAGCCAAGAGATTTCGCTTTTGAATTCATCATATCGCAGAAATTTGTAAGTGAATTTCCGATATGTTCAGCTATTGCCCATGAAGCTTCGTTTGCGGAAACAAGCAAAGCTGCATATAGAGCATCTTCAAGTGTTATTTTTTCGCCTACATCAAGAGCTATGTGACTGCTGGCTCTGTCAATACCCCATACAGCATCATTTGACATAGTGACAGTTGAACTTAAGGTTCCTTTTTCTAAAGCCAGAAGAGCTGTCATGACTTTTGTTATGCTTGCGGGATACATTTTTTCGTAAGCATTTTTTTCATAAACAATTTGACCGGTTGAGGCATCCATTACTATTGCACCTTGGGCAGCTATCTGCGGTGCTGCGTAAGGGTCAGCTTCGGTAGTGGTTTCTGTTGATGTTTCTTCATCCGGCAATGCTTCTTCTGCATAGCATATTGAAGCGGGAGCAGATATAATAAATGCTGATATTATTGAAAATGTTAATACTAATGCTGTTATATATTTAAAATATTTGCTTCTTTTTAATATGTTCATTTTGATATTCCTTTTTGTATCAATGAAAACTAATGTGTTAAACATATTAATTATCCTATATATCTACAAAAAACACAAGAATAATGAGTTTATTTTTACTAAAAATGTAGCAAAATAATTAACTAAATGATAAGATATCAAGGACATATTGGAAAAGTGTAATCACATTTTATGGCTTTAGACAATGGGTAATTTGCATTTAAAAGGAGAATAATTTATGAGACTCAGAAACGTTAAGGGTTCACGAGAAACTATTGCCACTAATGAGTTTGTTGTTCAAAATGAAGAGCAGATGAAGGGTAAATGGCATGACTATTTCGGAAATGATAATGAGATAAATATTGAAATTGGTATGGGTAAAGGAAAATTTATTATTGAGCTTGCAAAGAGAAATCCGGATATCAATTATATTGGTATAGAAAAATATTCCAGCGTTCTTGTTAGAGCAATTGAAAAGCAGACGGAAGAACAGCTTCCAAATCTTTGTTTTATCAGAATGGATGCAGAGTATATTGAAAAAGTATTTGATAAGGGTGAAGTTTCATATATTTATCTTAATTTTTCTGACCCTTGGCCAAAGGACAGACACGCAAAAAGACGTCTTACATCGGTTCAGTTTCTTAAAAGATATGAGAATATCCTTAAAGATGGTGGTGGCGTAACATTTAAGACGGATAACAGACCGTTGTTTGATTTTTCGTTGGAACAGGTTGGTGAAGCTGATTGGATAATGGATAATTATACATATGACCTTCATAATTCGGAATATGCAGAAGGTAATGTCATGACTGAATATGAGAAAAAATTTTCGGATATGGGAAATCCTATATTCAGAATGGTATGTCATCCAAAAAATGTCTACAATAATGATTAATATGAATATATTATAGTAAGAATTTTTTTAGGAGTTTGGCAATGAGATACATGAATTCTCTGTCAAAGCTTAACAGAAATATATATTGTAATTGCGCAATTAATAAGATGTTAGCAAGAATTGGAAGCAATATCGAGCAATTACCATGCGATCCTTTAAATACGGCAAATGAATGTATAGTACAAAACCTTGCAAAGTATGCTCTTTTCAAGGCATTGACTAAAAAATAGTCTGAAAAATGCCTTGAAAATGGCAAAAAATAAAAAATTAAAATTTTTAAAAAAAGGGGTTGCATTATGTAAAAAGATAATGTATAATGCATTTTGTTCGGTTGGAACAGGTAATTAAATACGGGCCGCTAGCTCATTTGGTAGAGCACCTGACTCTTAATCAGGGTGTGCGGGGTTCGAGCCCCCGGCGGCCCACTCCTTGAAAGCATCGGTTTTGCAGAAGTAATAGCTGCGGGGTCGGTGTTTTTATTATGTTTAAAATAACCGGCTCCCACAGCTTTGGATGATGGCTAAATATGGCATGGAGGAAAAATATGGATTATGAAAAAATGATCTTAATGGAGAATACGGATATCTACTATGAAGCCTGGTCGGGATATCGAAAAAAGCTTACACAATATATTCGTGAAAATGCTGATAAAAATAAATCAATTGCTATCTGGGGCGCCGGCGGATGTAACGATATCGATTTAGATTTGATATCGCGTGAGAATAAAATAACATTAATAGACCATGATGTAGAAAAATGTAAAAATGCTCTTGAAAGATCAGGGCTCTACGGAAGAAACATTGAATATGTAGATTTACGTTTCTGGGATATTGATTATGAATGGTATAAGATATTTGAAGCCATGCTGCAGGAAAAGATGAGTGTTGAATATCTTGTCGGACATATGAGGGATGCTGTGAAACGAATGGAAAAAATAGATTACAGGTTTATTGTTCCTTTTGATATAAGTGTTGCGATAGGTATAGCAAGTCAGTTGAATTCAAGAATTGCAAGCTTATTTTTCTTTTACAAGGATAATTATGATGGTAGTGAGCGTAGAATTATTATAGATGAAATAAATACAATGAATGAGCTTGCCACTGTAAAAATGGCATCAACCATTGAGACACTGACAAATGATAAAATGCTAATTGGATTGGAAGCTAATGAGAACGATGTGCCGGAGTCAATAGCCGGAAATAAAGAGATACTAGATTATTTAAGAGATAAATATAATCTGGGGAAAGCGGGTTATGTTTTTGAGTGGCCATTTACTGAATTTAAGAAATACAATATGAACTTATGGTTAATTAATTTAAGAAAGTAGAATAAATAGTCAATGTTTGTTGTATTTAGGGTTTTTGTATGATATTATAACCGAAAATTGCGATTAAAAAGATAATGAGGTATTTCAATATGAAGCTTTATGTAAGTAGACATGGCGAAACTCAATATAATATAGAAACAAGAATTTGCGGAAGAGCAAATGTGAGGCTTACGGATAAGGGTATTATTCAGGCTCGTGAGCTTGCCGGAAGCATGGTGGAAAAACAAGTGGACATCATAATTTCTTCACCGCTTGTAAGAGCTAAAGATACAGCTGACATTGTCGGTGAACAGATTCATGTTCCTATTGTAGTTGATGAGAGACTTGCTGAACGGGATTATGGTGTAATAGACGGAACGTATGAAGGTACGCCTAGCTTTATTGAAAAATGGGAGCATTTTGGATATGAATATCCGGAAGGGGAGACTCTCTTGAAAGTAGTACAGCGGGTTTATAATTTTTTGGATGATATATGTGAGCAATACAAGGATAAGAATGTAATGATAATAAGTCATGGTGGAGTGTGTCGGGTTATAAACTCATATTTTAACAGCCTGACCAACGAAGATTTTTTTGCATATAATCTCGGAAACTGTAAAGTAACAGAATATGAAATATAGACTATGGAATAAAAACTATAAATAAATAATTAATAAAGAGGAATAATGTATGATAGCTAAAATTCTTGTGCAAATAAGGGTTTTATGCTATCATTTTTTATATGTAAAAGTACGGTTTTATTTATAATATAACTAGAATTATCAGATTTCGGAGGGGAAGTTATGAATTGTACTATGTGCAACAGCGTGGTTCCGGAGGGACAATCTTATTGCCCTAAATGCGGTCAGTATGTTAAGCAGATAAAGTATGGAAAAAATATAGTTAATCCAAATGTGCAAAAGCCTCAGGTAACGCCTGAAGAAATTCCTGTAAAAGAAACTGTGCAGGAAAAAAAGGAACAAAAAAAAGCACAGTCGATGATTTCAAAAGCATTCAGACAGTCTAAGCCGGTAGACAAGCAACAGGCGGAAAACAAGTCACAACCCGGAAACAAGCAACAGGCGGAAAACAAGTCACAACCCAGAAATAAGCAACAGTCGGTAAACAGGCCGCAACCTGTAAGAAAAACACAGCAGGAAAAAAAACCGGAGGTTAAACCACCGGTTGTAAAATTAGCTGCTGATAAGTTTAATGTTAATACGGCTGTAAAATCTCTTACCGGAGATATAACAAAAATGGCAAGTATGCTTGGTGCATTATTTATATTTATTTCGCCGTTTTTCAGGTGGTATTCTTATAAATATTTAAATGTAAAAGCACAGGTAAGAGATAATGATTATGCTAACATTTTTAAGCTTAGCTCAGAGCAGTATGCAGATAATAAGTTATTTATATTTTTTGCGATACTTATGGTTATTGTTGCATTAGTGTTGCTATTTACTGAAATTGTTGATTTGATTCCGGCCTTGGTAAATATCAGAAGGATGGTTCCGTATCTTCCTGAAATAGTAGGAATAGCAGCTGCGTTGTTAGTATTATTCTTGTGGGTTCTTGTATTTTTCAACGGAAATATAATGGATCTTATTCACAATGGAGAGGCAATAATTGCTACTAAGAAGGAATATTTAGGTGGCGGAATAGGGCACAGTAATCATGGACTTGGCCCGATAATTTGTTTAATAGGTATAGTTATTTCAATTGCGAAGAAAGTATTGGCTTTGTTAAAAATCGAAATTAAATTTTAGAAATGGGGAATGAAAAATGGTATGTAGCAACTGTGGAAAAGAACTCGATGACGGAGCAACATATTGTGACAACTGTGGTGCGGATGTAGAAAGTCCGGTTGTACTTAAAGCAACAAAGGTTGAACTGCCAAAAGAACCAAGATTAAAAGCGGAGGGACCTTTTATTAATATTAAAGGCATTGCTATAGATGTTAAAAATGAAACATCTGTAATGTTAGGATTGATTGGGGCAATAGTATTTTACATGGCACCTTTTTTCAGCTGGTTATGGCAGAGAGCGCAGGAAGAAAAAATTACGGCATCTTTGTTTGATTTAGGCAGTAAAAGCCATGAATTTGGTACATCAAATATGTTGCTGGTAATATGTGGCGTGCTTTCCTTGCTTGTAGGATTATATATGCTTGCCATGGCAGCAAGTGAAAATATAAGACCATTAAGACCTTATGCAGACAATATGCTTATTAGATTTATTCCGGTTATATTGGCAATAATTATTTTTGTTTTGATAATGACATGTGCGCCATATAAGAGTCTTTATTCCGACCTTATGGTAAATGTTGAAAGAGCAAAAACAATGGGAATTTCGGATAAGTTTAATGGCGGAAGAGGTTTAGGACCGCTTGTATACATAGTGGGAACAATACTTTATGCATTATCGGCACTTTTTCATCAAATGAATATTAAGAAAAATTAATGCTATAAGAAGTTAAAGTTAAAAGTTAAAAATTAAATATTAAATATTAAAAGTTAAATATTAAAAAGCACACTTTGATGAGTGATATGTACCCAGAATCCTGGACACATATTTATGAACTAGGTTGAACACATG
>CALZHV010000134.1 GCA_945787485.1 uncultured Lachnospiraceae bacterium | reverse complement strand
TAAGCGTCAAATCCGCTTGCCTTGATCTGCTCGGGAGTAAGGTTTCTTGTCAGCTGATACAGAATTGCGGATATCATTTCCATGTGACCGAGTTCTTCGGTAGCTATGTCTGAAAGTGTGGCAATGCATTCTTTGTATGGCATGGCATATCTTTGAGCCATATATCGCATTGATGCGCCAAGCTCACCGTCGGATGAACCATACTGTGAAATTATGTCAGAAGCAAGCTTAGCGTTTGTTTCTTTAATATTTACAGGACATTGAAGTCTTTTTTCATATACCCACATCTATTTATTACACTCTCCTTCCCAAGGCCAGGGTTCATTTATCCATGACCATTCATATTTGTCGTCGACATTATCTCTGATTATAGGACTGTATTTGCATTCATAGTCGGATATAAGCTCGCGGCGAAGTGCAACATATTTTCTATAAGCCTTAAGTGCCTCTTCACAGTGAGGATTTGTATTGAGGAAAAGAGCTATGTCGTCAGCCATAAAAGATGCCTGATTAATGGCAAGTAATAAGTCATTTCTATTATTTAGAGTCATCTGCATTTCCCCCTTGTTCCAATAAATACAAGATTTAAATCAGGAAAGGCTGTTCCCTCGCACAAAGCCTGTGGCATATCATAAAGCTTTCCCCATTTTTGAAAATTTACATATGCCATACCCGGGCGGCCGTTTCCTATGGTATCCGGTTTGCCGGGGGTACAGACACTTTCGGAATTTTTGCAGTCACACATATTTACACATTGTGGCATGCTGTTACATGTAGGCATGCTGTTACAGTGCGCTATGGTATTACGTTGTGACATGCTGTTTAATGGCATTTGTCTGCCTTTATAATTGTAAGGTCTATATAATTCCAACGCATATTACCTCTCTTTTTTTTATACAAATAGAATATGTAAGTTGTTTTAAATATGTGAAAGATATGCCGTAATATGAAAACAGCAAGTAGTTTCGAATATGTGAAAGATATGCCGTAATATGAAAAACAGCAAGTGATTTTATTATGTGGATATTATTGTATATTTAATAAAACAAAGAATAAAACTATTTTGTTTTTTATTATTGATAATATTTAGTTATACAGATATAATTAGTCGTATAAATACGCTAAAGCGGAGGAATATAATGAAAGATAAAATTATTGGTGTTACCACCCTTTACATAGCATTGATTACCCCTGAAAGAACAATCAATGCGTATTTGGAAATAGAGCTTACTGATTTGCTTGAAACGGAAGAACTTCAGCAGATTTATGACAATGCAAAAAAACAAATTGTTTCAGTTGGTCTGGCATCTGTGATTACCGGTGTTGAGGCCGCCAGTAAAGAAGATATTGATGCAGATCCTGATGCGTTTGTAATAAGTGCATGTCTCGTTGATGGAGAAAGAACCATCAGAATAGTAAAAAGACCTGCAGCTAAAGAAAATAAGGTAAAAGCTCTACTTACTAAAAAAATATGGTAAACTGCCCTAAACTCTTGACAATATTACAGTAAAGTGGTTTAATTTAACCCATGTATTCTTTGGCACTTTGCAACTTTAATTTAGTAAAGTGTCTGGCATACATGGGTTAATTTGATTTTAGGAGGATTTATCATGAAAAAGAAGATTATTGCGGCAGCTATGGCTGCACTTATGGCAGTTTCTCTTTGTGCATGTGGAACAGCAAAGAAGGCTGATGTAAAAAAAGTTGGTATTTGTCAGCTTGTACAGCATGTTGCACTTGATGCGGCAACAAAGGGCTTTAAGGATGCTCTTATAGAAGAGTACGGTGAGGATGGTATTGAGTTTGATGAGCAGAATGCACAGGGAGATTCAAATACATGTTCAACAATAATTAATGGCTTTGTTTCAGCAAATGTAGATCTTATTCTTGCAAATGCTACTCCTGCACTCCAGGCAGCAGCTGCCGGAACAGATACAATTCCTATTCTTGGAACATCGGTAACAGAGTATGGAGTTGCTCTTGGTATTGACGGATTTTCAGGTGTCGTAGGCGGAAATATTTCCGGTACATCAGATCTTGCTCCACTTGAAGAGCAGGCACAGATGATTAAGGATCTTTTCCCTGATGCTAAGAAGGTTGGACTTTTATATTGTTCAGCAGAGCCAAATTCACAATATCAGGTTGATACAGTTAAGGCAGCTCTTGAGAAGTTAGGATATACATGTGAATTTTATGCATTTTCAGATACAAACGATATTTCATCAGTTGTTACTGCAGCAGCAGAGGCTTCAGATGTTATATATGTTCCAACAGATAATTCAGTTGCATCAAATACAGAGATTATTAACAATGTATGCCTTCCTGCAGGTATTCCTGTTGTAGCAGGTGAGGAAGGTATCTGTGCAGGTTGCGGTGTAGCAACACTTTCAATTGATTACTATGATCTTGGATATGCAACAGGTAAGATGGCCATAAGAGTATTAAACGGTGAAGATATAGGGGCTATGCCTATCGAGTACGCACCACAGTTTACAAAGAAATACAATAAGCAAATCTGTGAGCAGCTTGACGTTCAGGTGCCTGAAGATTATGTTGCTATTGAGACTGAATAATTTCTGGAAATTAAGATAATTGCATTGAAATTTATGCAAAGATAGCTTATTATAAATCGGGTGGGAGATATCTCACCCGATTTTAGTTTACGAGGAGATAATAATATGGATATAAGTGTGTTGATTAATGCTCTTCCCGGTGCATTGGCGCAGGGATTGATATGGGGAATAATGGCAATCGGTGTATATATTACATTCAGGGTAATGGACATTGCCGATTTGACGGTTGACGGAACAATGTGTACCGGTGGAGCCGTATGCATAATGATGATGTTGAGCGGACAAAACGTTGTTGTTTCGATGATTGTTGCAACTCTTGTAGGTATGGTTGTCGGAATGGTGACAGGTCTTTTCCATACATGGATGGGTATACCTGCAATTCTTGCCGGTATTCTGACACAGCTTGGACTTTATGGTGTTAATCTTAAAATTATGGGCAAATCAAACCAGGCACTCAACGTTGATAAATATGATCTTCTGGTATCACTCAGATATGTAAGAAATATTGAGTGGTACAAAAATACTATATTAATAGTGGCTGTTTTCATAGTTATAATAGTAGCATTGTTATATATGTTCTTTGGCACCGAATACGGTTCAGCATTAAGAGCCACAGGCTGTAATCCGAACATGGCAAGAGCACAGGGTATCAATACAAACTTTAATAAAGTAATCGCCTTGATGCTTTCAAATGGACTTGTTGCTTTGTCGGGAGCACTTATTGCACAGTATCAGGGATTTGCAGATGTTAATATGGGTAGAGGTGCTATTGTAATTGGTCTTGCTGCTGTTATTATAGGTGAGGCAGTATTCGGAAAGATTTTCAAAAATTTTGCATTAAAGCTTTTGTCGGTGGCTATAGGTTCGGTAATTTATTATTTTGTAATCCAGGTTGTTCTTTGGATTGGTGTTGATACAGATTTACTTAAATTGTTCCAGGCACTTGTAGTAGCAGTATTTCTTGCAGTGCCTTATTGGAAAAAAACAATATTTAACCATTCTGCAAAAAAAGTAGTAAAAGCCAATGATACAGTAGAAAAGGAGGCTTAAGTAATATGTTAGAGATTAAAGATATTTACAAAACCTTCAACGCCGGAACAATAAATGAAAAAACTGCACTAAAGGGTTTGTCACTCACATTGGAAGATGGCGATTTTGTAACAGTAATTGGAGGAAACGGTGCAGGAAAATCTACAATGCTTAATGCGATAGCAGGTGTCTGGCCGGTTGACCATGGTCAGATTCTGATTGACGGTGTAGATGTTACTAAACTTTCAGAGCATAAGAGGGCAAAATTTCTTGGAAGAGTATTTCAGGATCCGATGACAGGAACTGCTGCGACAATGGGTATTGCTGAAAATCTCGCTCTTGCAAAAAGACGTGGTAAAATGAGAAATCCGTTTATAACAGGTATTAAGAATTCTGAAAAGGCAGAATATAAAGAATTACTTGCAACTCTTGGCCTTGGACTAGAGGACAGACTCACGGCAAAGGTTGGTCTTTTATCAGGTGGACAAAGACAGGCATTGACACTACTTATGGCGACATTACAAAAACCAAAGCTTTTATTGCTTGATGAGCATACTGCAGCACTTGATCCAAAGACGGCAGCAAAGGTATTGGAGACAACGGATGAAATTGTCAACAGAGACAAGCTTACTACAATTATGATTACTCATAATATGAAGGATGCTATAGTACATGGTAACCGTCTCATAATGATGATGGACGGCAATATTATCCTTGATATAAAAGGCGAGGAAAAGAAAAAACTTACTGTAGAGGATTTGTTACACAAGTTTGAAATAGCAAGTGGAGAAGAATTTACAAGTGACAAGGCAATACTCGGATAAAATAAAAAATGAAAGAAGAACAAATAATGAAAGCCAGGTTTAAGGACCTGGCTTCAAAAGCATATAGGACAAATACATATACATTTACAGCATTTCTTACACCTGCCGAAATTGCAGAATTAGAAAATATTAAGACGGAGCTTGACTGCCCGTTTTCACTTTTTGGCGGTACTGAAATGTGTGAAAGGCAGATGGCGGCATTTGGAAGCGAAGCGTTGTTTGGTTATGACGTTACATGGCCGATTTCGATTGTAAAAGTTGAGCCTTTAATGGAAAAATTTGCAGATGAGCTTGGGCACAGAGATTTTCTTGGCTCGCTCATGAATCTCGGAATAGAGCGCAATGTCATGGGTGATATTCTTGTTAAGGATAATAAAAGAGCATATATAATGTGTCAAAATAACATTGCAGAATATATAGTTGATAATCTGACCAAAATAAAACATACAAACGTAAAATGCCGGATAGCAGACAATGAAAAGCTGACTGAGCTTGAGCCTGAATATAAGGAAGCAAATTATATTGTTGCATCTGAACGTTTCGATGCAATAATAGCAGCTGTCACAAAATGCTCAAGAAGTGATACACTTTTAATGTTTAGAGAAAAGAAAGTAACGCTTAATTCAAAACAGGAGACAAGAAACAGTATAAGCCTTAAGCCGGGAGATGTTTTTTCAGTAAGAGGATATGGAAAATATACATATGAAGGCGCAAGCGGAAATACGAGAAAAGGAAAACTATGTATTAATATTAAAATTCGGGTTTAAAAATATAAGTTTTTGTGATAGAATATAGTATTGCTAAAGTGGGAGTATGTCGGTGATTAAAAATGATAAGTAAGTATATTACTGAAAACGGAATATTAAGGGAAATAGATGATTTCCGGGATGGAATGTGGGTTAATCTTACAACTCCAAGTCAGGAAGAAAGCATGCTGATTGCCGAGAAATTTGATATTGATATCGCTGATGTTCGCGCAGCTCTTGATGATGAAGAGGCAGCGCGTGTCGACATTTCTGAAAATTATACTTTACTTGTGTTTGATATACCAACTGTTGAGATAAGACATAATCAGGAGGCATACACAACTATTCCACTTGGCGTTATCTGGACAAAAGGTGCATTTATTACCATATGCTCTGCCGAATCACAGGTTATAAAACAGTTTACTACCAATACAGTAAAAGATATAGATACAAAAAAACATGCGAGATTTACACTGCAGATAATGTATAGGACAAGTGCACTGTATCAGGCTTATCTTAGAAATATAGACAGAAAACGTCTCGAGATGGAAGAAAAAATCGGAGGGCAGACAGAAGACTCCGATATTATACTGTTGCATGAACTTGAAAGTAACCTTGTATATTTTGATACATCGTTAA
>CALZHV010000133.1 GCA_945787485.1 uncultured Lachnospiraceae bacterium | reverse complement strand
CCCACGTCCCAGAACTTGCAAGGCATGTTCCAAATATCTCATTTGGCCCTCCTGTGATAGAAGCAATAAGAAAAATATCGGATGCTTTTTTTGATGTCCACCTTATGATAATGGAGCCGTCAAGATACATTGACGCATTTAAAAAAGCAGGTGCTGATCTTTTGACTATACATTACGAAGCATGTGAAAATTTTGAAAAGTCAATAAACGATGTGAAGAATGCCGGATTGAAATGTGGGATAGCCATCAATCCTGATACACCTGTAAGTGCCATAGAAAAATATATAAAAGATGTTGACATGGTGCTTGTAATGAGCGTTGTTCCGGGCTTTGGCGGACAAAAATTTATGCCGGTTGCCATTGACAAAATCAAACAGGTAAAAGCAATGGCTAAAGAGGTTAATCCAAAGCTTCTGATTCAGGTTGATGGAGGAATAACGCTTGAGAATGTAAGAGAAGTTGTGGATGCGGGAGCAAGTGTAATTGTTGCCGGCTCAGCCGTTTTCAAAGGTGACAAAGCATCAAATGTAAAACAGTTTATGGAAATAATAAATAAGTAAAATGAAAACAGAAAAAATAGTAATTGTTGCCGGCGGTAGTGTTGATTCTATGTTGCTTGGCAGCTTTATAGAAGAAAATATGTATATAATAGGCGCAGATAAGGGCTTGGAAAGCTTGGAAAAGCTTGGTATAAAACCTGATTATGCATTGGGGGATTTTGATTCCGCCAATGAAGAAATACGCCTTAAATATATGAATTCTAAGCAAACAATGGTATTAAATCCGATGAAGGATTATACAGATACGCATGTCGCACTCATGCATGCACTAAGCAGGAAACCGGAAACAATATACATTTTCGGTGCTACAGGAAGCAGATTTGACCATATGATGGGTAATCTGCAATTATTGTATCTGGCAAGGCTTAATAATGTTGAAGCATACATAATTGATACAAATAACAGGATTTGTATCATTAATACCGAATGTTTTATATCAAAAGAAAAGCAATACGGAAAATATGTTTCGGTAATGCCCTTTAGCCATAAGGTTACAGGTATAAATATGAAAGGCTTTGTGTATGAGTTGGAGGATGCGGTTATATCGCAGGGAGAGACAATAGGTATAAGCAATGAAATAAGAGAGGAGGAAGGTCACATTTCTGTTGGGGAAGGATACCTGATAGTTATGGAGACCAAGGATTAAATGACATTTTGGATTTTGCTTGCATTTGCTTGTTACATGTTAGGTATGCTTATTATAGGTATAACAAGCTCAAAGAAAAACAAGAATGCAGATGATTACTTCTTAGGAGGAAGAAACTTAGGTGGCTGGGTGGCAGCTCTTTCAGCACAGGCATCAGATATGAGCGGATGGTTGCTCATGGGATTGCCAGGAGCAATATATGCTATAGGAGCCAATCAGGCATGGATTGCAATTGGTTTGTTACTTGGTACAATATTCAACTGGCTGTTTATAGCCGGCAAGCTTAGAAGATATACAATCAAAGCCGGCAATGCAATGACAATACCACAATATTTAAGTAACAGATTCAGAGATAACAAGAAGATACTTATGGCTATTTCTGCCATAGTAATAGTAATATTCTTCCTTGTGTACACTGCATCGGCGTTTGCGGCAGGAGGAAAGCTTTTCTCTTCTGTTACAGCCCTTTCATATCATCAGTCACTCACACTTGGTGTGCTTGTTATATTGATTTATACATTTTTGGGTGGGTTTATTGCTGTATGTAAGACGGACTTTGTCCAGGGATTAATGATGCTTATAGGTATTCTTACCATTCCGATTGTAGCAGTAATGCTTATGGGAGCGGGTCAGATTGTTCCAAATCTTGTTGACAGCGGACTTGAAGTAAGTGCCAGCCAGTTCTTAAATATATTTTATGAGAATGGCAAGCCGATTACGTTGATAAGCGTGATTTCACAGCTTGCATGGGGTCTCGGATATTGTGGTATGCCACATATTCTTGTAAGATTTATGGCAATAAAAGATGAAAAAGAACTTGGAAAATCAAAGAAGGTTGCTATTGTATGGGTATTTCTTTCCCTTACTGTTGCATGCTTTATCGGTGTTATTGGAAGAGCATATCTTTACCCGACTATTCTTCAAAACGGACTTGAAGAAAATGTATACATCGAAATGATTAAGAAAATGTTTGGGCATGATATTAATCTTCCTTTTGTAGGTGGTTTGTTGCTTTGCGGTATTTTAGCTGCCATCATGTCAACAGCTGATTCACAGCTTTTAGTATCAGCATCATCAGTTGCAAAGGATTTGTTCAAGGGAGTATTTTTCAAAGAGCTTTCTGAGAAAAAGGTTATGCTTATAAGTAAGATTACGGTTATTATCATTGCTGTTATCGCATATATTATTGCATGGAATCCTGAATCAAGTATTATGGCACTTGTAAGTGATGCATGGGCAGGACTTGGTAGTGCTTTTGGTCCGACAATTCTTTTGTCGCTTTATTGGAAGAAAATTAATCTTCCGGGTGCAGCCGCAGGAATGATAAGTGGCGGACTGACCGTTATCATATGGGATTATATAAAGTTCATTGAATTGGATGGAGCAAAAGTGACATTAGGCACATATACAGGCTTATATTCACTTTTAGTGGGATTTGCAGTAAGCTTGCTCTTTATTGTAGTTGTATCTTTAGTTACACCAAAGGTAAGTGATGAAATCGTTCAGGAATTTGAAGACGTAAAAGAAGGTAACATTTAAATTATCAATAAAAAAACTCACTACATCTTTTATATATGCAGTGAGTTTTTTTATGCCGTCCGTTTTTATTGGAAATTCTTAAAAATGTCCTGATGGCATAAAAAAAACCGACTCACTAATCGGTTTTTTTTCAAATATAATTTAAAGAGAGGATTTATGAAAAAAATATTATAGTGATAATATAAACTATAATTATGAACAAAATATGACATAAACAAAAACTTTGTGTAAATATTAATTTACTATATATTGGCTGTATAATTGTCATAATAAACTGGTGCAAAGGGGCGTGAAAACCTTGATAAATACGTATAAATTGATAACTGTCGGAAAAATTAAAGAAGCTTATTATATAAATAAATGCGAAGATTTTATTCAAAAAATAAACAAAAAAAAGAAGATGACTGTCATAGAGCTTCCTGATGAAAGCATACCTAAAAATGCGAAAGAGACAATAATGGATAATATTAAACAAAAGGAAGGAAAACGTATTTTGGAAAATATAACTAATGATGATTATGTAATATGTCTTTGCATAGACGGTATTATGAATGACACAAGCAGGTTAAAAAAGATACTTGACAATGCAGATAATATGAACAAAAAGAATGTGTGCTTTGTAATCGGTGGTTCGCTTGGTCTGGACGAGGAAGTCGTAAAAAGGGCAGATTATAAGCTGAGCTTTTCCAAAATGACATTTCCTCATCAAATGATGCGCGTTATGCTTTTAGAACAGATACATAGAGCGTTAAATCATTTATGATAGGTAATATTATTTAAAATAGTATATGCCCTGTATATCTGTTCGCATGTAACGACTGCGGACAAACAGTTGTCAAACTCGAATGACGAAATATTTAACAAGCTTGGCATATCATAATTATTAATTTCAAGAATACTTCTGTTAAAATTATTAAAATCAATGACACCTTCGAAAGAGCTGTCGGCGATAATACAATCAATTGAGGATATGCCATGTAAGTTTAGATTTTTTATACCGTCTGCCAATTCTAAAGATGAAATTGATGCCTTACCCGGAACAATACATATAATGTGTGTATTGTTCTTTTTTTGAGCGTTATTAAGAAGCTGTAAAATGCTGTCAGCCTTTTTGTGATATGTGACAGAAAGCTTGCAAAAAGGCGAAGTGCGTTTGCAATATTCATTTATGGCAGATTGATAATCTTTGTCCGCTTTTTTAGTGTTGATATGAATTGTTATATCCATAAGCTAAGCTCCGTTTTCTTTTTTTGTCTTGTTAATGACATATTAAAATGTTAATATTTGATTTGTTAAAAAAATAATAATACAATTTTCACAAATATGCAAAAAAAAGAGGTATAGTATAAATGCAAAGAAAAATTTTGGTTTTGGACATAGATGGCACACTTGTAAATTCAAAAAAAGAAATAACACCGCTGACATTGGAATATCTGATAAAAATACAGGAGGCGGGACATATAGTTGCACTCGCATCAGGAAGACCATATCCTGGTATGAAGAAATATGCACAGGCATTAAAGCTTAAACAATATGGAGGATATGCATTATCCTTTAACGGTGCACTGGTAATTGATTGTAAAACTTCTTTGCCTGTATGGGAAAAATGTATTGATAAGAGCTATGCTGCTTTGATATATGATTATGCAGTTAAACATGGCATTGGGATGGTTACATATAAAAATGATACAGTAATAACAGGCACACCAATAGATGACTATATGGAGTACGAAGCAAGGCTCAATTATATGGAACTTAAAAAGGTTGATGATTTTGTTTCGTGTGTAAATTTTGATATGCCAAAGTGTCTTCTTACGGCAAAACCGGAAGTTGCAGAAAAATGTGAAAAAGAACTTGCTTCAATGTTTTCACCTGATTTGAATGTATTCAGGTCTGAACCGTATTTTATTGAGATAACTGCAAGCAGTGTGGATAAAGCTGAATCTCTTGACGGATTGTTAGGAAAAATTGGCATTAAACGCGAGGCGTCAATTTGTTGCGGAGATGGATTTAATGATTTAACTATGGTTAAATATGGTGGGATTGGTGTTGCTATGGCTAATGCACAGCAGATTGTTAAGGATAATGCTGATTATATAACCGATTCCTGCGATGCTGACGGAATAGTTAAAGTTATTAAGGAGTTCATATTGACATAGTTTTGAGAAAAAACTAAAATATTTACAATAAGTAATAATAGAAATAATTTGCTAAAAAAACTTAAAAATATTAATTATATATATTGATTGGAATGGGGTTGCCAAATGGGACAAACAGAGATATCAACAAAGGCAAATACACTGTATGCGATTCGTGATTTGCTTACAAAATCTTATGTGGAAGATTTGATGATAATAACAGTAAGAGAATTTGTTGAAGATTCAACGGATGTATTTAGCCGTGTGTTTCAGAAATTCAATGGTGAAAAAATAGTTGTCAGAAGCTCATCGACGAATGAAGACTCAATGACAGCTTCGAATGCCGGCTGCTTTGAAAGTGTTTTGAATGTTCACTCAGATGATATGGAGGAAGTCGAAGCTGCCATTGTTAAGGTTGCTGATTCGTATATGGACGTATTTGATGATGCTGAATATATTGAAAAAGGAACTTTCAAAGAAGAAATATTAGATGAACAGGTGTTGATTCAGAAACAGGCAAAAAATATTGTTTTATCAGGTGTTATTTTTACAAGGGATATTATAAATAATCTTCCGTACTATGTTGTTACATATGATGATAACGGCTGTACCGACAGTGTTACAAGCGGAGCCGGCGGTAAGACTACATGGATTGCCAAAAATGCTTCCAGAGAATTTTTGGGAGACTGCTTTGTAAATCTTTTAGGTGCAGTAAAAGAAATTGAAAAAATATTCGATGATATTGAAGCGCTCGACATTGAATTTGGAATAGATATAAATGACAAGATAAATATTTTCCAGGTAAGGCCGTTAGCGGCTGTAATCGGCAAAAACAGCCCTATTTCCGAACAGGATTTTAAAGAAGCAAAGGCATTTGCAAAATGTAATTATCTTGATACAAACCATATTATTTCCGATATGGCATATAAATCATATGAAACTATTCGTTTGAGCAAGCTTGGCGCATCACAGAAAGCGGATTTTCTGGCAAATAT
>CALZHV010000132.1 GCA_945787485.1 uncultured Lachnospiraceae bacterium | reverse complement strand
CTTCACCCCGGAAGTCCGGGAATAAGTTCCAAATTCCCTGCTTTTGCGCCAAAAGCTTTACAATATAAAGCCCAATGCCTCCCGGTCCTCCGCCTGTCCTTGCCTTGTTACCTCTATATGTCCTGTCAAATAATCTGTCTGTATCAAAGCTTGCATCCTTTGGCACCGGATTACTAAAGCTTATACGGACCTTATCATCTTGTGATAATGATAAAACAAAGCTATCCGAAGCATGCTTTAATATATTATTCAAAATATTTTCCAGCATTCTTGTAAGCAATTCTTTATCAGCATTAACAAATATACTTTTCTCAGGAAGCTGTATCACAGGCTCTATATCATTTTGTCTGATAACAGTTTCGTGACAAATAATAAAACCGGCAATAAGCTCTGTAAGGTCTGTTTTTTCTAAGTCAACAACCGTAGCTTCGCTTTCAAGATATGAAAGCTCAAAAAAATCGTCGACCATCTTTTTTAATACATCTGTTTTTTCACTGCAAATGCTTACATATTCTTTACATTTATCTGTCAAATCGCTTTCTTTTTCCAGCATTTGAAGATTTCCCTTAACTACAGTAATAGGTGTTCGAAGATCATGAGCAATATCTGAAATAGATTGTTTTAACTCATTTTCCGATTTTTGAGCCTTCCATTTCATTTGCTTTTGAAATTCAAGATTATCATTCATTTGCTTTGACATTTCAATCAAATCCTTGTCCGCAAGCGCTATGGAAACAAGCTTGTTGTAATCCATGTCCTTTGTATTTGAAAGCTCTTCGGCAATGATTTTCATCTGTTTTTTTATTGTTAAAAGCTTTACCGTAAGAAATATAATTATTCCCATAAGTAATGCAATAATTAAATAATATATCAGCATACGTTTATCCTTAATATTATGTTAACTTCTTGAGCCTGTATCCAATTCCCCAAACCGTTTCAACATAATCCTGTCCTGTTGCCTTTTTTAGCTTACTTCGTAAATTACTCAAATGAACATTTATTGTATTATCCTCATAATAATACGTATCATTCCAAACTGCCTCGTATAAATTTGCTTTTGTAAATATTTTCTGTGGATTTTGAACCAATAAAGTTAATATTTGCAATTCTTTTGCGGTAAGATTAATAAATTTCCCATTATACGAAACTGTATTATGCTCTGCATTTACAACAAGCTCTCCTATTGTAATATCCCCGTCACTTTTCGTATCGTTTGAAACCGGCATTGAACGTCTAAGCACAACTTCAATACGTACCAATACCTCATCTAAATCAAACGGCTTTAAAATGTAATCATCTGCACCGATTCTTAGAGCCTCCAATTTGGCTTCCTTTTCTGATTTTGCAGATATTACTATAATAGGTATATCAGAATTTTCACGTAATTCTTTAATAACAGTCTCTCCATTTTTGTATGGCAGCATTAAATCTAACAGCACAAGGCCGAATATTTCTTTTCTTCCACGCTCTGATGCTTCTTTTCCATCATATACAGAAATCACATCATAATTATTATCCATTAGATATGTGCTAAGTATTTTATTTATTTCCTTGTCATCTTCTACAATCAGAATTTTCATTTTTTCTCCATAATCATTGCAAATATCTATGCAAAGCAATTATTCCAAATTAGCAATTTATAACAAAACCTCCAAACACAGTATGGTGTCCGGAGGTTTTTCATACTGCAAGCAGCAGTTTTACATAAACAAATTAATATATTTATGAATACGAAGATAAGAACTGTTTTGTACGTTCCATCTTAGGATTATCAAATACCTGTTCAGGTGTTCCCTGTTCTAAAATATGTCCGTCATCCATGAAAATAACCTGACTTGCAACATCCTTTGCAAAAGCCATTTCATGAGTTACAATAATCATGGTTGTTTTTTTATCTGCCAGATTTCTCAGTACACGAAGTACTTCTCCTGTAAGCTCAGGGTCAAGAGCAGATGTAGGCTCATCAAAGCATAATATATCCGGTTGTAATGCCAAAGCTCTTGCAATTGCAACTCGTTGACACTGACCTCCTGATAATTGATGCGGATAATTATTCATTCTGTCCTCCAAGCCCATCTGTCTGAGTAATTCTTCTGCATTTACCCTTATCTCGTCAAGTATTTCCTTACGATTTGCTTTAAAATCCGGGCGTTCCTTTGCAAGCAATTCTCTTGCAAGCATCACATTTTGCAATGCAGTATATTGCGGAAACAGATTAAACGATTGGAATACAAGTCCAAAATGAAGTCTCTTTTTTCTCACCTCAGATTCCTTAAGCGTTTCCGGATTTTCTGTGTCAAGCAATATTTCATTATTGACACGAATTACTCCTTTATTGGGCATTTCTAAGAAATTCAGGCATCTTAATAATGTTGTTTTACCACTTCCTGAAGAACCAATTATTGAAAGAACCTCGCCCTGTTCCAAATTAAAGCTTATATCCTTTAATACTTCTGTTTTTCCAAAGCTCTTTTTAATATGTTCAACCTCTAATATTGACATTTTGCTCCTCCAATTATCTAAAGAAATCTAATTTCTTTTCTAATTTACCCAACAATACCGTAAGCACACCATTCCAAATCAAATAATAAATTGCACAGAAGAACAGCGGCCATATAGCACCTGAAATTCCCTGTGAGCCTTTCATAAATGCCTGTCCTGCCCAAATTATCTCCTGCAGTGCAATAATACGTGCAAGTGATGTATCCTTTACCAACGTTATTATCTCATTTGACATCGCCGGAACTATTTTCTTAATCATCTGCAAAAGCTTGACCTTGAAGAAAATTTGTGTTTTTGTTAATCCCAAAACAAGACCTGCTTCCTCCTGGCCAACCGGAATACCCTGTATTCCTCCTCTGTAGATTTCTGAAAAATAGCATGCATAATTTATTATAAATGATACTGCTGCGGCTGCAAATCTTCCGCCTTCACCACCACCCCAGATTGGATTATGAAACACCAGACCCGGGAAGTAGTAGATTATCAAAAGCTGAATCATAAGAGGTGTTCCTCTTACTATCCACACAATAAACTTTGTAAGGTAGCTTAACGGCTTAAAATTTGACATTGAACCAAAAGCGATTATTAATCCAAGCGGAAATGCTCCAAGCAAAGTCACAAAAAACAATTTTAAAGTTTGAATAAATCCTATGTTCAATGCTTCCAAAACAACAGGAAGCTGTTCGATAAACAAATCCATAATTATTTTCTCTCTATCGTAGACAAATTAATTACTGCTCACAAAGAGCTGCCTGTACCTTATACTTTTCTGCACATGTCTTCATTGTTCCATCAGCCATGCTGTCTGCAAAGAACTGATTTATTTCTGCTACAAGGTCAGAACCCTTTCTAAATCCAACACCATACTCCTCGCTGTTAAGGCCTATTGTATATGTAAGGTTTTCATAACCTGTTCCTTCACCTACCATAGCTGCTGCCATCAATGAATCAATTACAGCTGCATCTGATGTTCCGGCAGCAACCTCCATCAATGCATCTGCCTGTGACTTGACAGGTGTACTCTTAAGTCCAAGTGCATTAACCTGCTCCTCACCTGCACTACCTGCTTCTACTGCAAATGTAAGATCCTTAAGGCTGTCTATTGTCTGATACTGATCAGCTTTATCCTTTGAAACAATTACAACCTGAGCATTGTTACAATATGCATTTGAACAATCCATAGCTGATGTGACCTCAGCTGTAAGTGTCATACCATTCCAGATACAGTCAACTGTCTTACCGTCTAACTCCATGATTTTGTTATCCCAATCAATCTCAACGAACTCAACAGCAACACCAAGCTTTTGCGCAAATGCAGTTGCCATATCTGCATCAAAGCCAATCCAGTTTCCGTTTTCATCCTTGTAATCCATTGGTGCAAAATCAGTTATACCAACTACAAGTGTACCCTTATCCTTTACATATTCCATGTCTGTCTGCTCTTTTTTACTTCCACATCCAAACATAGCTAATCCCATTGCTACTACGAGCATTAATGCTAAAAACTTCTTCATGATGAATCCTCCTGTTATGTTATATATAAACTTTAAAAAACGTGTTTGTTGTGAGAAAACAAACACGCTATCATATTAACAGTTTAGCATAATAAAGTCAAATACATTGTGGATACTAGCTTTACTTTTAATTGCTTTTCGTATGATGCTTTATGGGCAGACTTTTCTTTTTTCCTCATTATTAAACTGAAATGCAAGATGTTCGTGTATATCACTGACATCAGCTTCCATAAATCTGCTCTTAATCTCATAGAAAAAATCTGCGTATGTCATAATATACATTTAAACCATTTGCAAATCAATCCGAAACTCATCACAAATTATTACAAAATATGTTCATTTTATATTGAAGAAAATTATTCCTCTTATTGTTGAATATTAACTGATATGTTAGAATATGATTAATGCGAAATTTGATTACTTTGTTGCAATACGATTAATGCGATATTAAATTTTTATGTTGCAATACAATTAATACGATTAATGTGAATTTTTATTTCTTTGTTGCAATACAATTAATGTGAAATTAAATTTTTATGCTACAATATGATTAATGCGAAATTTTGCATAATACATTTTATATAAATTTTGATTACTATTTTATAAAAGGAAGTATTTATTATTACTTTTCTTCAAAGGATGCCATTCTTGATGCACTAATCCGAAGAAGCTATGAAAGAACTCTTAAGGGGCTTATTTCCCTTTTGGAAAAAGGTACCGGTCTTCCGAAAGGAACACTTGAATATCTTTCTATAAAAAATCAGTAGATGAAGTTACCAATGGGAATTTTTCTATGAAGACAGAAGTCCCTAAACTTATTGCAAACCTTAAGGATTATGATCTGATAATTCAGGACAAACAAATATATCAAAATTAAAACGGAGCAATATATTATGAAGAATATTAATATTTTTAAAGGACCAGACAATGCATCAAGAATAATTATGGGTTGCATGCGCATGCCTGCACTTTCTGAGAAGGAAGCTGCAACCATGATTGAAACCGCAGTAAATTTAGGAATTAATTTTATCGACCATGCAACCTGCTATGGTGATGGCGAAGCGGAAACAAGGTTTGGTGCTGCCATAAAACAGACAAACATAAAACGTGAAGATTTAATTATTCAGTCAAAATGTGGATTAAGATTTGACAAACAGATTTTTGATTGGAGAAAAAACACCATTATTGAAAGCGTTGATGGCATACTTTCAAGATTAGATATGGAATATTTGGACGTTCTTTTGCTTCACAGACCTGACCTGTTATTTGAGCCGGAACAAGTTGCAGAAGCCTTTGATGAGCTTGAGAAATCCGGAAAAGTAAAATATTTCGGAGTCAGCAATACTATGCCTATGCAGATAGAACTACTTAAGAAATATGTAAAGCAGCCTCTCAAAATCAATCAGCTTCAGCTCTCTCTTGAGCAATCTCAACTGATTGACCAGAATTTGTATATGAATAATAAAACAACAGACATGTCTATAATGCGTGATGGCGGCGCACTTGATTATTGCCGACTTAACGATATTACCATTCAGGCATGGTCGCCACTTCAGCACGGAATGTTTAAAGGTACATTTATTGATAATCCTGATTTCCCTGAACTTAATAAGGTTTTGGGAGAATTAGCTGAGCAATATAATGTAACAAAAGCAGCAATAGCAATCGCCTGGATTCTACGTCACCCTGCCAAAATGCAGGTTATTGCAGGCACAATGAATCCTGTTCATTTAACAGAAATGGCAGAAGCATGTAAAATTGAACTAACACATGAAGAATGGTATAAACTATACCTTGTCTCCGGTAAATTTTTGCCATAAACTGCAATATCCGGAATACTACGATTACAAATATTAATCTTATTTATAAATCCAATTTTCTATTTA
>CALZHV010000131.1 GCA_945787485.1 uncultured Lachnospiraceae bacterium | reverse complement strand
CTCCGTATTATATTATTTAGTTTTCCTAGTTAAATCCTCTTTATTAATCCTCTAATGCTTTCTTAAGGAAATTTATGGATTTGTTCCGTTCGCCCTCAATTAGCTGATCAACCATTTCATAATCCAAACTCATGCTGCAATCCAAATTATTATTTCCATCTAATTTATCGTCTGCCCCAATCGTATTAGCCAACGATACAATTCTCGAACTCATATCAATACCACGACGTTTGAAAGTGATAAACCTCTTGTGATAGAGAATAGAGAATACAGAAGATGGAATGAATCTGTAAGAATTATTTCTGCATGATGTATTAGATATAAGAACTCAGCAGGACCGACAGGAATCTCTCTCCCGTTCTTCTGTAAAGTCCTAATATCAAAAATTTTCATTTCCTT
Organism: uncultured Lachnospiraceae bacterium; assembly: GCA_945787485.1. Classification (GTDB taxonomy): domain Bacteria; phylum Bacillota; class Clostridia; order Lachnospirales; family Lachnospiraceae; genus Coprococcus_C. Next base: position 5,616 of record CALZHV010000131.1, on the reverse strand, counting down.
CCCATAAAGATTAATAGCATTCTCAAAATCTGTGTTTTTCTCTCCAAGAGAATAAACGAGACCATATTTCTTTTTAGGAATAAATTTAGATTTTTTTTCAACCTTTGACCATTGTTCAATAGTTAAGAGCATAGTAGGATCAAGTACAACCTTTGCCTCTCTGTCAGTGAGCTCTTTGATAATCTCAGCCCCCCTCTTTTCTCTAACAGAGAGAGCTTTGAATTGACTGAGATTCTTTGCATATACTTCTTTTTTCTCATCTGAAATCTCATTTACTCCAAAACTTGCAGCATATGAAATTCTTTGTTCTGGTCTCGCAAACTCGAGAAGCTCTGTGGTTCCTACAAAATCATAATACGGATTCCAAACCTGATCGCTACCAGCAATAAAATAATCAAATTGTTCAGATAAGTCCAACAAGTAATCATACCTGCCAATTATTATATTTGAGTACTCTATATTTGAATCGAACTGTCGAAATTTTGCTCCCTTTGTTTGTAATAAAAATTGCAGAAAATATTCAATTTTTGTTTTTATATCATTTGGATGTTTTAGTTGAATACCCTAGTGAACGTAAAGCTTGCTGTAAGGCATAATTCTGAATACGATTACCAAAATTTAATGATTCAATTGTAATTATAGCTATATGTTTCAATTTTTTTCCTCTTTATAAATATTACCCACTCATGGAATAACTAATATATTTAGCTGGGGGATTAGTGTTTTCATAGTTCGTCAACATTATTAATCTTGCTAACTGTTGTAAGTGCGTAAGTTCCATGAATAGAACGTATTATTAATGGCTGTGACTCATAATCAGAAATACAACCTATTCCATATGTACCCTTCATTTTCTGCACGTCTTTATCAAACCTCAAATATGTATTTTTACAAAATCTCCTCTATATCTTATCTTGTTTTGCCACTAATTTCAATGAATATTCGTTTTTTGATAAAAAAGCTGCTACTAAAACGTATATACCCCGCCTTAGCAACAGCTTCCTTTTTAATAATCCCTATTATTTATTGTACCTTATAAAAGTGTTTGTTACATTTACATTCCTTTTAACTAAGGATTTAAGTTTCTTTATTTTTGAACCCTTTACGTATCCGATTACCCCATTACTAAATACCACCTGATAGTAACCATTAATTTTCTGACTGTTAAGTACAAGTCTTGTATTTCTTGAAACAATACCTAACTTTCTTCCGGTTCCTCTGGCATTTGAATAAATTGCTGTTTTGCATGAAACTCTTGCAGTTCTAAATAATGTTATATTCGGTGTACTGCTTACCTTCTTCTTTGTAATTTTTTTAGAAGGTGTAGCAATACCGTACTTAAATCCACTATCAAGACTTACACTGTTTACTGCAACATATCCTGTTCCAAGGGCATTAGTACCGTACTTTATCTTATAATAATTTCCAACCTTGTTTACTACCAACACTCTCGTTCCCTTTGGAGCCTCAGTATTAAACCCTGTTCCTACTCCCGTATAAATACCGGTAGTTGATGATACTACTGCATTAGATTCATTTCCTTTATAACTTCTGCCTGTTGAAGTTAAAACCGTAACATATGCGCTTCTAAGATATGCATATCCTGATTTGTATTTTATTTTATACCATTCTCCAACTTTTCCTACGATTGTAACCGATACTCCGGCGTTATACTTTCCTAACTGAACCCCCTGTAAACTTGGAGACTTTCTGATATACAAACCATTAACATTTGTAACACCGTACTTAATCCTGGTCTTTCCCTTCTTTACAGTAAGTTTGCATTTTGCTCCATATCCATCTGTTGTAAGTGCTGTTATTGTAGCCTTTCCCTTTTTATGACATGTTACAATACCGAATTCATCAACAGATGCAACTGCTACATTTGAACTGGTCCAATATATAGCCTTATTATAAGCATTTGACGGTTTCACTGTTGCTGAAAGCTTAAACATATTACCCACTTTCTTTGTGAGTTTTGATTTTGAAATCTCAATACCTGTTGTTCTCTGCTTAACTACAACCTCAACCCTGTCACTTACATTTCCAAAATGTGTATCATTGGCGGTTACAGTTATGTAACATGTTCCTCCACTAACAGCAACTATTTTCTTTGATTCTGTATCGTAATATGCTACATCTTTGTTAGTTGACGTCCATGTTACTTCCTTTTGTGTAGTGTAATCAGGATCAAATGTATAACTTATATTTTCCCTTTCTCCACTGTAACATGTGATACCGTGTCTGCTAAGTTTAATGCTTTTTGGAGCAACTATTACATTTATAAATATCTCTGCTCTCTTTCCATTATATGCTGTAGCATAAACCCATGTAGAGCCAAGGTTTTTCGCATAAACTTTTCCATAACTATCCACTGATAATATGCTGCTGTCCTTTACACACCAATTAATATTTGTATCTGATGGTACAGTTGTCCCTCCATTAAATACCGGTGAAAGATTTACATCTTCATATATGTATAAGTTCATAGAAGATTTTTCAAATTCAATGGTCTTAACCGGTGTTTTAACGTATACCAAAGCTTCAGCCTTATACTCATCTCCATCAACTAATTTCATAGTTGCAGTTACAGTTATAAGTCCTGCTGATGCGTCAGGAGATACCGCAGCATATCCCTTTGAATCAAAGCTTATATCACTACTGTCGGCTGACCATGTAACCTTACCTTCAACAGCATTTTCCGGTAGAAGATTTGCATTAAATTTAATTTTTTCACCAGGATATACGATGTTTCTTTCCGGCGTAATGTCAAGAGAATATTCATCTCCACCAACTATGATTTTAATCATACCTACTGCCGGTGTACCATTTCCATCCATGCCATATCCGTCGCTTGTGCACTTTGCATAGATATAAGTTGTTCCTTTGCCCTTTGTAGTCACAATTCCATTTGCGTCTACTGTAGCAATACCGTCATCCTCTGCGCTCCATAAAACCTTTTTGTCATATGCATTTGCAGGAGTAATAACAGCTTTTAACTGAACTTTATCACCTATTTTCTTTGAGTAAATTGTATCCGGTGAGTCTGCACTTACAGTTCTTATTTCAACTGATTTTACACTTGCTTTTACCAATACTTTTACTTTTCTTACTATAGTTGCCTGATTTCCATTTTTATCTGTATATTTTGCAGTTACAATTACATTTGTCTTTCCACCTGAAATAGCTTTAATCTCACCACTTGCATCCACTGTGGCAATACTATCATCCTCTGATGAATACTCAACCTTTTCATAATCTGCATCTGCGGGTACCGGAGTTATCTCAATATCATCGCTTTCTCCTTCCCACAGGGAAATACTATCTTTAGAAAGAATGATATTTTCTAACTGCTGTAATACTTCTATGGTAATCTTAGCACGTTTGTTATTATAGCTTTGAGCATAAATAACTGTCATTCCTGCTTTTTTAGCTTTTATTATTCCCGCTTTATCCACAGAAACAACATCTTCATTGGCACTAGTCCATGTAATGTCCGTATTATAAGGTTCAGACGTTCCTCCATTCCATAATACTAATGAAGATAAATCAAAAGAATCTCCTGTATATAGAATCTTATTATTTTCCGTAAAGGTTATGCTATCTACATCCTTTAATGATTTTACTGATAATTCAGCTGTTTTAGAAAATGATGTTCCATCAGCTGTAACTTTTGCCTTTACTATAAAATTACCGTTTACGAGAGGTGTAAAGGTTATGCTGTCACCATTTTCAACAAGCATATATGTTGAAGAATCAGCTGTTTGACCGTCTAATTCTACCTCATATGTTACATTTGCATACTCAGGAGCAATCTTAACCGCCACATCTACTGCTGTTCCTTCCACAACTTCTGCCTTGTTAAATCCAAATGCTACAGTAGGTTTAACTAAAACATTAACGGAAAATGTAACAAAATATCCGTCCTTTGTAGTAGCAGTTATAACAGCCTTTCCTCCACTTACAGGAGTTACCATGCCATTTACTACTGTTGCCACTTTTTCATTATCAGATGACCAGTTTACATTTTCCGAATTAACCTCCGGTGCACTTAAAACTCCATCCTGAACTAATGAAATACTTGGAATAAGATCCTTTGGTTCCTGTCCCAATACCATATCAAACTTCTTTTCAGCATTTGTGGTATACACTATTCTGATAGGTTCCGGTACTGTTGTATCAATAACATGGAATGTAAACGTAATCTTCTCATTTCCTGCTTTTGAAACAACATAAGCAATTCCAACATTTTTAAATGTAACAAATCCTGAGTTATTTACATCTAATACTGTATTATTTGATGTTTCATATGTAATTACTTCGTTGGAATTTTTAAGACTGATTACCGATGATAAGTCAATTCCAAAACCTGTTATGGTATTAACATCTTTCATATCAACAGTATATTCCGTTACACTGGCAGAAAGCTCAGGTTTTCCTATTACAGTTAGCGGGAAAGACACAGAATATCCGTCTGCTGTGTAAGCTATAACAACAGCAATTCCCGGATTTTTTCCTAATACATATCCGTCTACAACCTGTACAATGCTTTCATCACTTGAACGCCATACCAAATCCTTATTTACATCACCATTATTATTTTTAAATGAAATATACTTCTTTAAGTTCTCACTGTAATATTCACCGCTTACAACTTCAATTGATGAAACCGGCTGATTTAATTCAATTTCCAAAGATGAAACTTTAACACTAACAGTAAATGTTACATACTGACCATTTGGAATAGTTGCTGTAATTATTGCTGTTCCTTCTCCGTTGGCAGTAATAATACCATTAGTAACACCTGCCACCTCTGTATTGTTGCTTTCCCATGATACATCAGAAATACTGTACTCTGTTACGCTAACTTCAGCTTTTACTGTTGCTCCAACTTCACTTAAAGAAAAGCTGTCAGCTCCATTTATGCTAATTGTTCCACTGTCTTTTTTTGTAGTATCTGTTACATGGAAAATTATAGTTGTATTTGCACTTCCTGCAGTGTTGCTTACACTTGCCTTAACTGTATAACATCCTACTTCACTAAAGCTTATTATATCATTTGCAATTTGTGCTTTAGGGCTGGAAATATCATAAGTAATTACCGGCTCAGAAGACGTAAGAATTGACTTTAAGTTAAATGAATCTGTTTCACTTAAGTTAATATCAACTTCTTTTACACTTGAAGATATAGTCGGCTTAGGTGTCTGCTTTTCCACTTTAACTACCTTGTAAATAATACTTGCACTTACATCACCTGTAGGAAGTGTAGCTGTAAGAGTATACATGCCCGGTTCATGAAATGTGATGCTGTTTTCACCAAGTTCTGCCTTTGTTGCATCATTTGGTGTTAATGTATATACCACCGTATCATTGGTGTTTGATGTATTTGCCTTAAATGTAACTATAGGATTTGGATTATCCTCAGTTATTTCAACTGTCTGTTCTAATCCCCCCACTAAGCTTATTTCCGGCTTTGCAACTGTTATATCCACATCTTTAGTATACATATGTGAATTACCATAAGTATCCTCAAACTCTGATTTAACCGTAATAACTGTTTTTCCCGGAGCAACTGCTGCAACTATTCCGTTATTATCTACTGTTGCCATTACGGTA
>CALZHV010000130.1 GCA_945787485.1 uncultured Lachnospiraceae bacterium | reverse complement strand
CTGAATCATGAGCATTCATCTGACAGCCAAATGTTGTAACACAATATTTAAGTGGTCGGCCAATACGTTTTTCTTCAAGCATAAGTAATTCCTTACACTTATTCATAAAAAAGTACTGTCTGTCAGGCTCCATAGCAGGAACATCTAACATAAGATTATCACTCATATATATATCCCTTTTCTATTATTTTTAGACTTTCTGCATAATTATAAGACAGTTAAATATTTTTTTCAATGTATAAATTTTGTATTAATAAATTTAAAGAAAAAAAGAGACCGGAACAAGCCGGTCTCCAAATAAGGTATGAAAAGAAAAAAGGAAATTTATAAAAACCATTATGGTTCTGCATAGTATGGTACCACCAAACTTGCACCACAATAGATTTTATCATCTGTAAGATTATTAATGCTTTTTACCTCTGATATATAAGCTTCCACAGAATCATACTCTTCTGAGATATTATCCTGTGCTATAGTCCATAATGAATCATTTTCTTCTATTGTTATACATTTAAAATACTTTATATTATATGTTGATGCTTCTGCAGTATTAGATGTTAATTTAAATCCCATAAATACTGTTCCTATAATTCCAATTATACATGTTGCAATAATTGCTTTCTTTAATAAATAATATGTCTTGCTATTCATAATTACATCCTCCCTATATAAATAATCCAAAACTATTTTCGAACATCCGTTTGTCTATAGTAGGAGTATATCGCACATTTGTTCGTTTGTCAATAATTATTCGAATAAATGTTCGTTTTTAGTTTTATTTAAGTTTTATTTATTTACATTCAAAAACGATATGATAAAATAAAATATGCAAAAATTGTTAAACAAACAAATAAATATATAAATATATAAACAAATATATAAAAACAAATATAAACTTTATGAGGAATTTGTATGAAGCTTCAAAAATTACTCGGAAATACAAGAAAAGCAATAGATACATATAATATGATAGAAGAAGGCGATAAAATCGCTGTAGGAATTTCAGGTGGCAAAGACAGTCTTACATTATTATATTCCCTGGCAAAATTAAAAGATTTCTATCCAAAAAAATTTGATATCATAGCCGTAACTGTCGATCTTGGGTATCCCGGATTTACAACAGATAAAATAAAAGATTTTTGTGATTTTTTAAATGTAGAATATTATGTGGAAAAAACGCAGATTTATGATATTATTTTCAATTACAGAAAAGAATCAAATCCATGTTCACTTTGTTCGAAAATGAGAAAAGGTGCGTTAAACAATGCAATTTTAAAGCTTGGCTGCAATAAGCTTGCATATGCACACCACAAGGATGATATTATAGAAACATTTTTTATGTCTTTGATATTCGAAGGACGAATACATACATTTTCTCCGGTAACTTATCTTGAGAAAAGCAATCTTATTCTTATAAGACCGCTACTTCTATGTAACGAAGGTCAGATTAAAGCATTTGAACAAAATAATAATCTTCCTGTGGTTACTGCCAAATGTCCTGCTGACGGCTACACAAAAAGAGAATATGCCAAAGCTTTATTAGCCAAATTGGAAAAAGAAAACCCGGGCTGCAAAGACAAAATATTTACTGCAATATGCAATGGAGACTTGTTTCATCTGAGTTTCAAATCAGACTGAACACCTTTAAGATAATGAACTAGTGCACCACCTTCAGCCTTTATGAAGAAATTTTTGTCTAATTCTTCATATTTAAAGTTTTTAGGATGTCCGCTTTTTATTCGTTCTAAATAATCTTTAAGCTCTGAAAATCTAAGATAATAATACTCATTTCTTGCAGAAAACATTATTATTATAAAGCTTATTCCACCTTGTTTTTCAAAATCATGCATAAATTCAATCTGATGTTCATGAATGTTTCGCATATTAAATGTATCCGTTGCACATTCCTTTGCATCAAAACAAATTGGCACGGATTGAACTATGCCAATATAATCAACAGTAGAATCCTTTTCAAAATATGCCTGTGAAATAAGTCCTTTTTCGTTATCTACCTTCACAGGAGTTATCGGTGTAGGAATCTTCTGTACTAATGCCAAACCTTTATTTCTGTATAATTCATTGGTATTGTTAATCAATTCTTCGAGAGTCGAACCTCTTAATCCTCTTGAATTCCAAGTAGCCATATCAATATTTTAATCCTTCCGCCTTACATATTTTTTCAAACTTATCAGGCATTTTTGCTTTAATTATCAAATCCTTTATATCATTTGAAAACGGATAATCATATATTATAACTTCCCCTGCATGAAGCAGATGATTTTTCAGCTTATATTTTTCTCTCATAAACCGGTTACTACTATCATTACCATACTTCACATCACCTAAAACAGGATATCCAAGATACTTTAAATGCGCTCTTATTTGATGAGTCTTTCCGGTTATAAGTTTTATTTTTAATAAAGTAAACTGTCCGTTTGAGCTAACCGGAACAAAGCTTGTATTAATGTATGTGTACTCTTTTTTTATTTCAGATTTTAATTTTTGATAACAGTCTTTAGAAATAACCTTTGAAACATTCTGATTACTGTCTTTTGTTATATATCCGTCGCAATCAAGCCTTTTATCCAAAACACCATTAACTATTGTGAAATAATATTTGTCCATTGTTCTGTCTTTTAAAATACTGCTCAAATATTTACTTCCCTTTAAAGATATGCCTGCAAAAATAATTCCTGAAGTATTTCTATCCAATCTGTTACACACTGAAGGTTTAAATGTTTCAAGCGTTTTGTTGTCAATAATATTTTTATGTAAACAATATTCGATAATTGCTTCATTAATTGAGTAATCATTTTTGTCAGCCTTTTGAGATAACACTCCAACCGGCTTATCCACAACTAAAATATCATCGTCAATATAAAGAATTTTATCATCAATTTTCAAATTAGCATTTTGGGCAGAGATATTTGTATTTTTATTACCGTTATTTTTTTCATTTTGAAAATTTGAAATAGTTTCATCTGACAGAAACAGCTTAATACTGTCATTTTCCTTTAATATCTCATCACCTTTAACTTTAGAGCCATTTAAAGTTATATTTTTCTTTCTCATCATTTTATAAATAAATGATGACGGAGCACTACCGAGATATTTTAATAAATATTTATTTATTCTTTGCCCTTCATCTGTCCTTGAAACAATTATTTCTTTCATTACTCACCATTCCACTAAATGCAGTTATCCAAAATTATCTGTGCAAGATTTTTATCAACCAAAATTGTATTAGAATTCGGCTCACTGATAGAATTCACTTTTTTTATGAAATCCTGCTCTTTTTCATATACCTTTATCACAGGCTTGGATTTCGCATTCCCAACCGTATTTAAAAGCCATTTTTCATAATCTTTTTTATTCTCATTAAATTTTGCATCATTAATATATGCAATAACCTGATTATTTTTTACATATATTAAATGATAGAATTTAACACCTTCATATTGAGAAATCATTACATCTGCAAGTAATCTTCCACAGTTTATATCAAGCTTTTCTACCAGGTTATTATATTTTTCCTCCGGCAGTTGTTTAAACTTTACACTCATAATATATGCTACAACAAATTTTCCAAATGGCAGTGCCAGTAAAATAGCAAATACTATCATCACTCTCATTGTATCGCCATACATAACAAGCATTGTTATAATAATAAATGAAATCATTGCGGCAAACAGCAGAGAAAATGCAAGCTTAATCATTTTATATGACTTTAAATAGCCATATTCACCCTTTTCACGCTTCATAATAATATATCCTTACCTATCCAATAAACTTTACAAGAAATTCCGGTGGAAATACATTGGTCAACAGTCTAAGTCCGTTCATTGATAAACCATATACGGATACCGGTTTTTGATGGTATGCATCTATGAGAGCAAGCTCGACTACTTTTGAAGCCTTAGCCCTGAACATTTTTTTGTACATCTTTACCTCATGATATCTTTCTGCCACATCAAAAAACTCTGTTTCAACAGGTCCCGGACATACAGCAGTTACAGCTATACCTCTGCTTAAAAGCTCTTTATTTAAAGCAATTGATAAGCTTAACACATATGATTTTGTGGCTGCATAAACAGCAAAAGAAGGCTGTGGTAAAAATGCAGCTGCAGATGCAAAATTAATAATATTTGAACATCCGTCTATCATATACGGTAATGAAATATAAGTAAAACGTGTGAGAGCCGTACAATTCAAATCACACATCCCAACCGTTTCTTTCTCAGGCACATCACCAAAATGTCCAATCATGCCAAATCCCGCTGAATTTACAAGAAGTCTTATTGATGGTTTATGCTCCTCCAATAATTTTTTATATGTTTCAATATCTTCTTCCTTAGTTACATCACAAGGGATAACTCTGATATTCACATTTGTTATTTCTTCTTTTAACTGCTCTAATCTTGAAACTCTCCTTGACAAAACCCAAATTTCTTCAATAGTTCTATATTTCATAGAAATCTGTTTTACAAATTCGCGTCCCATTCCGGAAGACGCTCCTGTTACAACTGCTATTTTCATGACATCAACCTCCATCCGGGTAAATATTTATTTTTTAATATATCATTATTAAGCTTACCCCAACCTAATGGATATCCATCTACACAAACAAGTGTCCATCCGTTTTTACCTTCAACTTCTATTGTTTCACCTTTGAGATATTTCTTTACTCTATCATCATCACAATGTAAATTAACACAATTTGAAAATTGTTTCATTTGCAAGCTCATCGCAAGTGACTGACTTGGTTCAAATCTGTTTTTCTTTACTTCTCCCATATAAAGTCCGCATCTTAATATTCTTAAGCCTTTTACAGCAGGCAATGAATCCTGAATATAATATAATTTTTCACCTGCCATCTCAAAGCGTGAAATATCATAATCAACATCTATTTTAGATAAGAAATCCAATACTTCCTTTGGAAGTTTAACTTTTTTTATTGGATAATTACCTATGTTAGATAATACCGATGCCTCTCCAGCCTTTTTAACAAGACAAACAAAATGCCCTTCGCCTTCTATTTTATGTGGCCAAAGTCTTGCACATTTTTTCAAATCTTCTTTACCTGTATCAGACCATTCCGGATGACCGTCATCAAAACATTCATATTTATTAAAATCAACAATTGATAGTGAATCATCCAAAGAGAGTAAATATTCTATGGATTTCTCATTTTCTAAAGGTGAAAAAGTACATGTAGAATAAAGAAGCATACCACCCGGCTTCAACATTTTTACAATTTCATTTAATATGCTCTTTTGTATGTTGGAAAAAAGTTCATTGCCATTCTTCTCCCACGCTGTAACCATAGAATAAGATTTTCTAAACATTCCTTCTCCCGAGCAAGGTGCATCAATTAAAATCTTATCAAAATAATATGGGAATTTTTCAGCTAATTTGTTTGGTGGTTCACTTGTAATAACAGCATTTGGAATACCAAAAACTTCTATATTCTTCAATAAAGCCTTAGCCCTTGAAGCACTAATATCATTTGAAACAAGTACTCCGGTTCCATCTAATTTTGCAGCCAATTCGGTAGATTTTCCACCTGGGGCGGCGCAAATATCAAGCACACGTTCGTTTGATTTTACAGGAATGACACTAGCCGGAGTCATTGCACTCGGCTCCTGTATGTAGTATAATCCCGCATAATAATACGGATGTTTTGAAGGAGTATCCTTCTTTTCATCATAATAAAAACCATTTGAACACCATGGAACCGATTTTAAATCAAACGGACAAATTTTTAAAAATTCTTCCACTGAAATCTTATGAGTATTAACTCTTATACCATGATGCATAGGTTTATCAAGACATTGTTTATAATTTTCATAATCCTCACCAAGTAATGAGGACATATTTTCTTCAAATAATTCAGGTAATTTCATATATTTTATAAACCAAGACTTTTGTCTACATAAGCCCTGATAAAAATTCCATCCTCTCTATAATCTTCCTCAAGCAAAGTTCCCAAATTTCTGATTTTGTTGATAATTCCGGCTTCATTGTAAGGAACAGTTTTTTCAATGTAAGTTCGGCTGTTATTAATAATATCAGCTATTGCATTTGAAATCTCATCAAAACCAATCTGTTTTTTTGCTGAAATATTTATTATTACATCTGCATTA
>CALZHV010000129.1 GCA_945787485.1 uncultured Lachnospiraceae bacterium | reverse complement strand
AAGCTGTAAAAGCAAGTCTTCTTAAATTATCTAATGAAGAAGTTGCTGTTAAATGTATTCACTCAGGTGTTGGTGCGATAAATGAATCAGATGTTAACCTTGCTTCAGCATCAAATGCTATCATTATTGGATTTAACATTAGACCTGATAATCAGGCTAAGGATGCAGCTGACAGAGAAAAGGTTGATATAAGATTATACAAGGTTATTTACAATGCTATAGAAGATATTGAATCTGCCATGAAAGGAATGCTTGATCCTATATTTGAAGAGAAAATTTTAGGTCATGCAGAAGTAAGACAGACATATAAGGCATCAGGTGTTGGTGTGATTGCCGGCTCATATGTTCAGGATGGTGTGATTACAAGAAACAGCAAAATCAGAGTCAGCAGAGAAGGTGAAGTTATCTTTGAAGGTGAGATAGGTTCATTGAAGAGATTCAAAGACGATGTTAAGGAAGTTAAATTTGGATTTGAATGCGGTATCGTTATTAACGGATTTAATGATTTAAAGGAATTTGATATCATTGAAGCTTATACTATGGTTGAAGTACCAAGATAGTATTAATGATAAATAAAAGGAAATAAAAATGGGTAAAACAAGTCAAAAAATGCAAAGAGTAAATGGTGAGGTCCAAAGAGAACTGAGCCGAATTATTAATATGGAGATAAAAGATCCTCGTATTGCACCTATGACATCTGTTACAGCAGTTGAAGTTACTCCGGATTTGAAATACTGTAAAGCATTTATTAGCGTTCTCGGAGATGACGAAGCAGCTAAGGATACTATTGATGGACTAAGAAGTGCAAATGGTTATATAAGAAGAGAATTGGCAAGAACAGTAAATCTTAGAAATACACCTGAAATTACATTTGTTCTCGATAATTCAATTTCTTATGGTATTGAGATGTCAAAAAAGATTGATGAGATAGTAAATAATGAATAAATTTATTGAATTAATTGAAAATGCCGAATCAATTGCCATCTTCGGTCACATCAGACCGGATGGCGATTGCGTTGGTTCAAGTCTTGGTTTATACAATTACATATGTGAACAGTATGATGGAAAAAAGGTTTCTGTGTTTCTTGAGGAAATCCCTACAAAATTTAATTTTTTAAAGGGTGCTGATAAAATAATGCATGAAAAAACAGATGCTGTTTATGATCTTGGAATATCATTAGATTGTAGTGATACAGACAGACATGGCATTTTTATGGATATTTATGCAAATGCAAAAAAGAAAGCATGTATTGATCATCATAGAAGTAATCTTGGATTTGGAGATTATTATTATTGTGACCCCGATGCATCATCAACATCAGAAATCGTATGCAGATTTATTGACATGGATAAGATATCAAAAGAGGTTGCAGAATGTCTGTACCTTGGAATAATACATGATACCGGAGTGCTTAAATATCCATGTACAAGTGAAACTACAATGCAATATGCAGGTAAGCTTATTTCTCTTGGGGCAAGGAGTCAATATATTATTGATGAAACCTTTTATAAGGTTTCATATAAACAGAATTTGCTTACAGGAAGAGCTTTGCTTGACTCTAAGCTGTATCTCGACGGAAAGGTCATAGAAAGCGTAATTACACGTGAAATCTTTGAGCAATTTGATGCAGGAAAAGAGGAAACAGAAGGAATTATTGATAAATTGAGAGTTACAGAAGGTGTTGAAGTAGCTATTTTTGCTTATCAGCTCAATGATGAAACATTTAAGTTTAGTCTCAGGTCAATAGAAAAAATAGATGTAAGTTGTATTGCTGTGGCTTTTGGTGGAGGTGGGCATTACAGAGCTTCCGGATTTGAAGCCAAAGGCAATTATCAAGAGAATTTGGAAAAAGTTCTTGAAATGATAAAACAACAATTTTAAGTATAGGGTATTTAAATTGATTAACGGAATAATAAATATATATAAAGAACCGGGGTATACTTCATTTGATGTCGTTGCCAAGCTAAGGGGAATATTAAAGCAAAAAAAAATCGGGCATACGGGAACCTTGGATCCGATGGCTACGGGAGTTTTGGTTGTGTGTTTAGGTCAGGCAACAAAATTGGTTGATTTGTTAACACAGGGAACAAAGCAGTACAAGGCTACAATGAAGCTTGGTTTATCAACCGACACGGAGGATATTACCGGAAGGGTGTTACAGACCGAAAAAGTTGATGTATCTGTGTTTGATATAGAAAAAACAATAAAAGAATTTGTTGGTAAATATAGTCAGATACCACCAATGTATTCTGCCATTAAAAAAGACGGAAAAAAGCTTTATGAATATGCAAGAAATGGTATAGATGTTGAAAGAGAAGCACGACCTGTTGAAATTTTTTCTATAGAAAATATATCATTTGATTTGCCGTATGTATCGTTTGATGTTCATTGCTCAAAGGGAACATATATAAGAAGCCTGTGCAGAGACATCGGTGAAAAATTAGGCTGCCATGCAACACTTGCTGCTTTGGAAAGAAAAGAAGTGCATGGATTTATGCTTGAGGATGCATATAAGCTTGATGAGATAAGTCACATGGCTTCTAATGGTACTATTATGGATGCTGTATTACCTATTGATGCAATTTTGGGACAGTATTCCAAAGCAATAATAAAACCTGATAAATTAAAATATCTTCAAAACGGAAATAAATTGTCTGATTATAATTTTATTTTTGATTCAGTAGATAAAACACCGATTATAAGGGTGTATAATGAAAAAGAAATAATGGCTTTATATGAATATACTGATGAGGGAGTATATAAGCCATATAAAATGTTTGTTAACTAAGTAAACAAGCAGAAACTAGAGGATTAAGCCTTGAAAATAATAGACTTTAATGATGCAAAAATTGATAATAGTGCGATAGCTCTTGGGAAATTCGAAGGTTTGCACAGAGGACATATGCTTTTAATTAATGAAGTTGTAAGACTTGGATTAAAGCATGGAATAAAAAATGTTTGTTTTTCAATTAATGTTTCAGGAAGAAAAACAGTTAATACTTTCGAAGAAAGATATTCCATATTAAAAAATGCAGGTGTTGACTGTGTGTGTAATTGTTTGTTTTCTGAAGCATTTGCAGCACTTACTCCGGAACAATTTTGTGATATTTTAGCCAGAAAATTAAATCCGAAGTTTATTGTCGTGGGCGAGGATTTCAGATTTGGTTGTAAACGCTCAGGAAATGTAGATGTTCTTAAGCATTTTGGAGAAAAATACGGATATGAAGTAGTGGTATTTGAAAAGCTTAAGGAAAATGGTGAGATTATAAGTACTTCTTTAATTAAAGATTATTTGCAGGAAGGAAAGATTGATGTTGTAAATGATTTTTTGGGAAGAAGATACAGTTTAAGCGGAATTGTTGTTGAGGGAAAGAAATTAGGACATAAAATAGGTTTTCCTACAATCAACATAATGCCGGATGACAATAAACTATTACCTTGTATAGGAGTGTATTATACAAGTGTAATTCTAAACGGTGTAGCGTACAAGGCTATCACAAATGTTGGAACTAATCCAACCGTTACAGATGGTGATAAATTAATAATCGAAACACATATTATAAATTATGATGGAAATCTGTATGGAGAAACCGTCGAAGTATTATTTAATTGTTTTATAAGAAAACAACAAAAATTTGATAATTTAGATTTATTAATAAAACAGCTTGAGTCTGATAAAGCTTTTGCAATGCATCAGTAGCTCAGTGGATAGAGCAGTGGCCTCCGGAGCCGCGTGCGGAGGTTCGATTCCTCTCTGATGCATTTTATATAAATAAAGACAAAAAAATTTGTATAAAATATTGATATATTTTATACAAATTTTATTTTTAGAAGAATTATTCAAATAAAGAATTTTTAAAGTAAAAAATCATTCAAATTCACCTATTGAATCCTCGTCAATTGTATCAATAGCGCTAATATCAATGCCACGAGGCTGAACAGGTGTTGAAAATACAATCTGTGTTTCGGTGTTACCGTATTTTTGGAGATGTCCAATAAAAGTATCAAGCTCTGTTGTACTTGGGAAACATACTTTTATAAGCATTGAATAAGCACCTGTTACACAATTACATTCCAATACATTTGGACAAGATTCAACAAAAGGATAGAAATCAGGTTTTTGCTTTGGATCAAGTGCCATATGTATGAAAGCTGTAATATGATAACCTAATGATACCGGTGCAATTGAGGCATGATATCCTGATATTATTCCGCTTTTTTCTAGTCTTTCAATTCTTGCTGATACGGCAGGGGATGACAAAAATACCTTACTTGCCAGATGTTTGAGTGGATATCTTGCATTTTCTTGTAAAAGGTGTAAAATTTTCTTATCGATATTATCCATATTATCCCTACTTTCTTGCGTTTTTAAAATTATAAAGTAATTATATATAAATAATGCTAAAAACACAAGTGCAAAATTAAAAAAATAAAGCCGGGATTAATGTTTTATATTTTTAAGATAAAATAAAGAAGTAAATGGAGATTTTTATGAATAAAAATAAGTCATTCCGGAAATATGCTAACGATAATAAATTAAAAGCAACAAATTATGAAATAAATTATTTTAACAATACTAATGGCATTAGATTGAATAAATATTTAAGTGATGCAGGTATATGTTCGAGAAGACAGGCAGATAAGCTTATAGAAGATGGTGAAGTACTAATAAACGGTGTTGTTGCAAATGTTGGTGACAGAGTATGTGAAGGTATGGTTGTCACATATAAAGACATGGTTGTAAAAGAGAATTTAAAAAAAGTAATATATGCATATAATAAACCGATAGGATATGTATGCACTTCAAAAGAAGCGGATAAAGACAGTATTTTCAACTACACGGATTTTCCTGTAAATGTCAATTATGTTGGAAGACTTGATAAAGATTCTTCGGGACTATTATTGCTTACAAATGATGGAGAATTATCTAATTCTATTCAAAAATCAAGAAATAACCATGAAAAAGAATACAGGGTTAGAGTAAATAAAGATGTTACCGATGATTTTATTTCGAATATGTCAAAGCCGGTTCCAATACTTGATACTAAAACAAAAAGCTGTTATGTAAAGAAAACAGGTACAAGAAGTTTTACCATTGTTCTTACTCAGGGATTAAACAGACAGATAAGACGAATGTGCGAATATTTTGGGTACAGGGTTGTAAATTTAAAAAGAGTCCGTGTACTTAATATAAAGCTTGGAGATTTAAGACCGGGAGAATACAGGGAGCTTTCGAAAGAAGAAGAGAAAAAGTTAAGAAGTATGATTGGTTAGGAGTTTATATGAGCAAAACAGAAAGAATAAAAGAATTAGTTAATATATTAAATGAAGCTTCAAAAGCCTATTATCAGGAAGACAGAGAGATAATGTCCAATTTTGAATATGACAGGCTTTATGATGAATTACTTGAGCTCGAAAAAGAAACAGGAATCGTGTTGTCTCAAAGTCCGACAGTAAAGGTTGGTTATGAAATATTGAGCGAATTACCAAAAGAAAGACATCCGGAGCCTATGCTTTCTCTTGATAAAACAAAGGATGTAGATGCATTGGCAGAGTGGCTTAAAGACAAAAAGGGAGTTATGTCATGGAAAATGGATGGTCTTACGGTAGTTTTGACATACATTGACGGTGTATTAAATAAGGCAGTTACAAGAGGTAATGGTGAAATAGGTGAAGTAATAACTAACAATGCCAAGGTTTTCGCTGATATACCACAAAAAATCCCATATAAAAATGAACTGGTAATAAGAGGAGAAGCAGTTATTACCTATAGTGATTTTGAAAGAATAAACGAAAGCATATTAATCGATGCTGACAAGTACAAAAATCCAAGGAATTTATGCAGTGGTACGGTAAGACAGCTCAATAATAAAATTACTGCCCAAAGAAATGTACATTTTTTTGCATTTAATATGATGTCAACAGGTGATGAAGATATAGATAAAACTGTTAATTCAAGATTTGATTTTTTGAAAAAAATGGGATTTAACGTAGTTGAACATATTGATGTTGACGCAAAAAGCATAGCTGACGGTGTTAAATATTTTTCAGAAAAAATTGCTGCAAATGATTTCCCTTCAGATGGACTTGTATTGTCATTTGATGATATCGCATATGGAAAAAGTCTTGGAACAACAGCCAAATATCCAAGAGA
>CALZHV010000128.1 GCA_945787485.1 uncultured Lachnospiraceae bacterium | reverse complement strand
ATTGCTTCGCATGGGCTGTCCTCCATAAGAGGCACATGCTTATGGGCTGCTGCATGATAGACAACCTGAGGCCTATATTTTTCAAATAACCTGTTAATTCTTCCCGTATCTCTTACGGAGCCTATAAGAGTTTCCACATCAATATCAGGCGCACTTCGTTTCAACTCCTGTTGTATATCGTATGCATTATTTTCATATATCTCAAAAATTATAAGTTTCTTTGGATTATGTCTTGCAATCTGACGGCAAAGCTCACTTCCTATAGAACCTCCACCACCTGTTACAAGGATGACTTTTCCTTCAATAAAATGCTCTATCTCATGCATATCAACCTTAACAGTATCTCTTCCGAGCAAATCCTCCACTGCAACAGGCTTCATTTTACTGATGCTTACCTCACCCGTTGCAATCTGATATACTCCCGGAAGTATTTTAAGCTCACAGGATGTTTCCTTACATATATTTAATATATCTCTTCTTTCTTCCATACTGATAGACGGTATGGCAAAAAGTATCTGCGTAATTTTATATTTCTCAACATTCGAAAGAATATCCTCTCTGCCTCCGACAATAGGAATACCTTCGATAGTTCTTTCCCATTTATTTGGATTATCATCGATAACACAGCATGGTGCAACCCCGGCACTTTCGGCATGCAGTAAATCTCTGATAATCAGCTGTCCTGCCGAACCGGCACCTATAATCATTGCACGCTCTTCTGCGTTTTGCAATTTTTTCCTGCTGTATACATTTTTTTCAAGTCGCACAAAGCGATATGAAAATCTTATACCAAGTGTAAGTACAAACTGACAAACTGCACCGACAATATAATACGAAATCGGCATTCGTTTTACAAACACAGTAATTAATACAATATGAATCAGCATAGTAACAATATTCGCTGCCATTGTCTTAGCAAGCTCATCACTACTTGCAAATCGCCATATGCTGTTGTACATTTTCATAAACCAAAAAACAGCAAGCGCAAACACAGTGTAGAACGGTGTAAATTTTATCCATGCTTCCAAATATTGTGGTTCAATTTTTGAAAAAACAAAATCAAATCTTAGCCACAATGCAAAAAAGTATGAGAAATTAATAACAATTGCATCATATACCATCAGAAAAAATGATATTTTCTGCCAATGCTCTAAAAATCTGCGATTAGCAACTCTTGATTCATTTGCTTTGTCTTTATCAAATGTAGAGCTCATATATTATCCCCCTGTAAAAGTACTATATTCCCAATTGATAACATAGATATATAATTAAGCATCCCCATTGCGAAATCATCTATATTTTCAACTGGTTATATAATATCCGACTATGCATCCCTCGTGGCTGGGATGCATAATCAGATTTAAAAGTGGTTTAAATTATTTTACAACGATGTAAACAATCTTTGAACCAGCTGTATAGTTATGAGTAGCTGCTGACTTAACTAATACTTTATATGTACCAGCCTTTGTACCCTTTGCAACTGTTGCAACACCAGACTTGCTTACTGTTATGTTCTTAGTTGATGATGTGTATGTATAAGTAGTAGTCTCAGGAGCACCAACCTTGATTGCCACTTTCTGAGCTGCTTTCTTAACCTTTGCTGCATCAACCTTGAGCACTGAAGGTCCCTTAAGATTAGGTTTTGCCTTATTAACAGTTACTGTAGTGTTGATAACACCTGTATAGTTGCCCTTACCGGCTGCATATACCTTGTAAGTACCTGCATTTTTTCTCACATTACCCTTGATTGTAACATCAGCTGATGAAAGAACCTTAGAGCCAACCTTTACAGTTACAAGAGATGTCTGAGACTCACCTGTATAAGTAAGAGACTTAGCTGTAACAGTACCGAAATCCTTAAGATTTGCAGGAACTATTTCGAATGCTACTGTTGCAGAACCTGTGTACTTACCAACACCATTGATTGAGAAGATACACTCATCAGAAACGTTCTGAGCTGTTCTTGCGCCAGAAAGTGTATAGTCAACATCCTTTTTCAAAGAAACAACTTTGCCATCAACGATAGCTCTGATTTCAGCGACCTGAACCTCACCATTGTATACAGCTGATCTTGCGTATACTGAACACTCAGCAAGGTTAATAGCCTGCTGTGATGGTTCAGCTGCAAAAGCAGTTACAGGGATCATCATAGCAACGATCATAACAACTGCTAAAAGTTTTCTTAACTTCTTCATTCTGTTATCTCCCTCCTTTTATATTTATCAAAATTGATATGTAATTTATGATTAAGGCCACCAGCCACGTGGTAACCAATCATACGTAAATAATTGATGCTACTTATTATCAGACTTATTTACTGAAACATCCTCCGATTTGTCACCGGATTTTTTACTGTTGTTAACAGTAGAAGCAGCATCCTTTTTCTTTGCGCCATAGCCATAACCATAGCCATAGCCATAACCATAGCCTTTCTTGTACTTTCCGTAATACTTTTTGTATGCCCTACCTGATGTCTCAACTCTATTAAGGATTGTTCCAAGCAATTTACAATTAACCTGCTCAAGCTGTTGAAAAGATTGCTTTATAAGACTCTTTGATGTCTCTCCGGCTCTGACAACAAGAACAGCACCATCGCACATTGTAGCTACAAGTGCGCCATCAGCAACACTTACAAGCGGTGGTGAATCAATAATTATATATCTGTAATCCTCAGCAAGCTTATCCAATAATTCTTTAAATCTTACATCCTCAAGCAATGCCGATGGATTTTCAAGTAAATTGAAACATGGTACTATATACCCGTTTTCGATATTTGTTTCGTACACGACATCCTCATATTCCGAAAGCCCTGACAAATAATATCCAAGGTCCGCTTCTGCCCCCTGTTTTTGAAAATTATGTCTGTCAACAAGGACAGACTTTCTAAGGTCTACATCCACAAAAACCGTTTTAAATCCGGCTTCAGCCATCATCTTCCATAAATTCATGGAAACTGTAGATTTTCCTTCGTTAGGCATACTGCTTGTTATAAGGATTCTTCTTGTATTTTTTCCACAAAACTTAATATTTATTCTAAGTCGGTTCATTGCTTCCTCTACCGCATATGGAAGCACAGGTAATTCAAGTTCTATCTTCTTCATTATTTCTTGCCACCTTTCCCGAACTTAATGCTTCGTTTTTCATTTTCTTCATCATGATCGTCATGTCTTATCTGGTCGCTCTCCGGTATAGACGTAAGTGGTACTATACCAAAATATTTTTCCATATCTTCAGCTGTATGAATTGTATCATCAAGCATATAACAAATAACAATGTATGCACCGCATACAATAATTCCAAGCAAAGCTCCGATAAATGTATACTTAATGCAGCTTGGTGCAGCCTTTGAATTTGCTTCTCTTGCAACCTGTGCAATATTAGGTGCGTTTGTACTCATTGTATTAGGCAAATAGTCAACCGCTACCTCAGCCATCGTATTTGCTATATCCATAGAGAGCTTAGGATCATTAGTTGTTACAGTAATATGTAACACTCTTGTCTGCGTTGGATTGTTAATTTGTATCATGCTTGCAAGTGCAGCCGACGACATATCAAGGTCAAGCTTATCAATAATCTGGTCAAGCACCGGATAACTAAGCATCAATTCATTGTAATCCGATGTAAGGCTTGAACCTATATTAAGGTCCGATAAATTAACTATACTGTCCTCTGATGCCGATACGATATAGAGCTTTGAAGTTGATTCGTATGTCGGTTTAATAAGGAAATAAGAAAATGCATTTAAAAGCACGGCACCAATCATTGCTGCAAGCAACAGATAATGCCATTTATCAAGCATAGTATATCCAAGATCCAATAAATCAATCTCTTTGTCGTCTTTATCATTTCCGGCAACAATCTTACCGCCGTTTATTACAGATAAATCCTGTTTAGTATTTTTTTGTACTTTAGTCTCTGTGCTCATCTGTTTCTCCTCTATTTATATTGTTTATAAAACATTTCAATTATTGTTTGCTGAAGATTATCCTCGTCTACATAATACTCAGCTGTTCCATCAGCTCCGACTTTGCTTTCACCCTCAAGAGTAAGCATTCCGTCACCCTTATCTTTAGCTGCTAACAGGGCAATCTTGCTAAACTTTGACATTCCTATATTGGTAACCATATAAGGCTTAAGCTCGTTATAGACATCAACCGGAAAACTGTTATCATTCACACATTTTTCCTTAAGTAAAGGCATCAATGCATCAATAAATTGATTTTCTCTCTCAATACGGTTTTCATTGCTTCCATCTTCCATATTCATACGGCTTCTGACAAAGATTTCCGCCTGTTTACCTTTAAGCCTGATTGTTTCACCTTTTTTCATAAACTTGTCTACATGAGTGAAATCTTCATTTAATGTAACAGTCACACCGCCCACAGCATCATTAATAATTGTCAATGCATCCATATTTACCGCTGCATAGCCGTCTATTCTTTGTCCTCCGAGGAAATTCGATATTGCATTTACCGTGTTTTCACAGCTTCCTTCCACACCGTCTCCTCTTGCATGTGCAAGCGCAAGCTGAACCGTTGTCGTAGCTAATATGTTTCCATCGATGTCAATCGAATCAACCTCTGCCATCGTATTTCTATTTATATTTAACAGCTTGTACGTGCCCTCTGTAAGATCTCTTACCATTACAATAATCACATCGCATTGCCCGGCATCTCCAAACTCGTCAATTTTCTCAACCTTGCCAAATTTATCTACACCTATAAACAGATATGTCTCAATATTATGTTTTGGCTCATATTTCACACCGTTATATTCTATTACACCAAGCTCCTTCTCGAGTTCAAGCTGCTCACGCTTGTGTTTTCTCGTCTGAGCAATAACAGCTGTAACTACAGAACCTGCTAATAATAACGCAAATAAAACCAAGCCACCGATTAACATCTTTTTCTTGGTCTGTCTGATTCTCTCCTGTTTCGTCATCTGTGTCATATCTAATCATCCTATTTTTTTCAGATTATATCTGCTATCCGAATAAACTGAATACAAAATCCGAACCGGCTTCCGGCCACATCTGTTCGCATACTAATAATCCAACTAACACTGCAAACAATACAGCGCTTATAATTATTGAAGCTTTCTTCGACATAATGTCCTCCAAATCAGTTAATTATAACATGTATATTTATATAATATCATTTAACAGCAAGCTGCCAAATTCATCAATTTGTGAAAGCATCTCGCTTCCAAGTTTACCGGCGATTACATCTCTTGCCTCCCACAAATTCGGAACTCTGTGATGTATGCCATGGCAATCGCTTCCAAGCACCTGTGCCTGTCCTCTTTTAAACAATTTAAGCATTTCGCTCTTTTGTTTTCCCTCCGTAATAGCTTCTGCATTTACCTGAATAATAACAGGTAACTCAAGCAATTCCTTTATATACGGCTTATTACCCTTAATCCTGGTAAATCTTTCTATATGCGCAATCATAACTTTAAGCTTATCTTTATATATAAGCTCTTTTATATCCTTTATCACGGAAGCATTCCATGTATCAAACGGCATTTCCACTAACAATATATCGGTGCCCTGTATTGTAAGGTCTGATATCCTTTCAGATTTACTCATACCTGAAAAATATGCAACCTCTCCACCAAGCAAAATCCTCGGAGCATCTCCATTAAAAGCCTTCATTACGTCTTCATAAGCATTCTGTCGTCTTTCAAGGAATTGTTCTATTCTATGCTCATCCGCATAAAAATGAGGAGTTGCAATCATTATATCAACTCCATTTTCCCTGCAACGCGAAAGCATCTCCAATGAAGTATCCAAATCCTTACTGCCATCGTCTATCCGTGGCAATATATGAGAATGAAAATCTATTACCATTTTTTACTCCCATTTTATATTTATTTAATGCGCATTTACACTATTCTATTTTTTTTTAGTGAAAATGTCAAATTCATTTTCTTTTTTTACTTAATTATAAAATTTAATTTAATTATATTTGTAGAAAAAAAGTATAAACAATTTTTAAATTCTACAATATATTGTATACTTAAACATCTTTTTATAAATTTGTATTACAAGTTTCATTTATAGTTTACAAAAATTCGATAAAATTAAATATTATTTTGTGCATTTTTACAATTTTAATTATTTTATACATATTTCGAATTTTTATTTTCGTCATATCTTTTATTTTTAAATAAAAAACCGGTGTACAGCCTAAATCAT
>CALZHV010000127.1 GCA_945787485.1 uncultured Lachnospiraceae bacterium | reverse complement strand
AATCGGAATTTCTTCCACTTTATCTATCTTGTTAAACAAAGTAATAATTGGTTTGTCCGTTATTTCAAGCTGTTTTAATGTTTCATATACAGTAATAATCTGTTCATCGACATTAGGATTTGAAATATCAACCACGTGAAGTATTATGTCTGCATATTTTGCTTCCTCAAGCGTTGAACGGAATGCTTTAATCAAATGATGAGGTAATTTTTTTATAAATCCTACTGTGTCAGTAATAATTATTTCCTGTCCGTTAGACAATATATAATTTCTTGATGTTGGATCAAGTGTAGCAAAAAGCTTATCTTCTTCTAAAACACCGGCATCAGTAAGGCTGTTTAAAAGTGTAGATTTACCTGCATTTGTATAACCGACAATTGAAACAATCGGAAGCTTGCCTGCCATTCTTTGCTTTCTCATTGTTTCTCTGTGCGTAATGACATCATCCAGCTCTGACTTAAGCTGGCTTATTCTGTCTCTTATTATACGTCTGTCAACCTCAAGTTTTTTCTCTCCCGGACCTCTTGTTCCTATACCTCCTCCAAGTCTTGACAAGGATTTACGCATACCGATAAGCCTTGATGACTGATATCTTAACTGTGCAAGCTCTACTTGAATTTTTCCTTCTCTTGTATTTGCTCTTGATGCAAAAATATCCAATATAACCATTGTCCTATCCATTATTTTTGTATCAAGCTCATCTTCCATATTTCTTATCTGCATTGGACTAAGCTCATCGTCACATACTATCCCGGTAGCTCCAAGTTCAAGAATCAAATCTCTTAATTCCTCTATTTTGCCTGAACCGATATACGTACCTTTATCTATAGTATCCTTCTTCTGGACCATTTTTCCGACAACAGCTGCACCTGCAGTTTTAACTAATTCCTTTAGTTCGTTAAGATTAACATCAATATCCTCGCCGTTATCTAAATCAACAGCTACCAATATTACTTTTTCTTCTATTTCATTATTGTCAAACATATCACTCACCTACGTCTTTATTACAAAAGTTCCCACTTTTTAAAGTGGGAATTTATCTTTTTATATTTATATATTTATTCAAAATAATTATTAACTGTAGTTGTATCAATATTTACTCTTGTATCAAGATAATCAATAATATTTTGCCCCTGCATATCTTGAGGATAATTAATTTTATAATTCTGAGCTAAAGAATAAGCTTTCTCATAATTACATAGTTTTTCATAACACATAATTTCAGCATAACATAATGCCTGCTTTACATCACCATCACTTATGGCAATACCCTGATTAATATAATTAATTGCCTGCTCATAATTATCATTCAAAATATAATATGAAGCATATTTATAACATAAATACGGATTTAATTCATAACGTGATGCATATAAATCACAATACTTTTTCATACTTTCAAAATCCGCCTGATGATCATAGCAGTCTGCCAAATACAGACAAAGCTGCGTATATCCCTTGTCAACACCGTCACTAAATGCAGCAATTACAGATACATAATCACCCTTATCGTACTTATCAAGTGCATTTGTCAATCTGATAAGGAAATCAACTTCTTCTTTATCATAATAACTTTCACTATATTCTTCTTCTATCTGTACATAAATATTCATTGCGGAAGAATAATTATTAAGCATTATATAACTGTTTGCCTTGTACATTTCCATATCAACATTCATGCTGTCAGAAAACCATTGTTTTTTATCTATTGCTTTGTCGAACAAATCAATAGCTTCTTCATAGTTACCGGCCTTATATTGTTCAACAGCCTCGTTTCTCAATGCTTTTTTACCTGTAAAAATATTCAAAGCACCAAAAACAGCAAACATAATAACAAATGAAAATCCTACAAGGTTAAAAATAAGAACTTCTTTTCTGTAATTGTAGTGTTTTTTACTTCTTTTTCTTCTTATATCATCCTTCAAATCAAATAAACATCCTTTTAATAGTAATTATAATAAATTCTACGAAGAATTAATCAGTTACAATTGAAGCTTCTGTAGATGCTTCAGTCGATACATCAGATGATTCCGTCGATATATTGCCTTCCTCTGTAGTGACAATATCACTACTGTTTGGAATATCACTGCTATTTACCGGAACACCGCCATTTTCATTTATTAATTCGTAAAATTCTTCTAAACAAAGATTGTTATTATACAAAAATGTTGCAATCTCAACACCAACATATCTAAAATGCCATGGTTCATATGTAATACCTGTCTTGTCAGTCTTATCCTTTGGATATCTTAATATAAATCCATATTTGTAGCTATTATGAATTAACCATGAATTTGTAGGATCATTTTCCAAGTCTTCCGTAAGTGTATCTTCTTCAGGACTTCTTATATCCAATGCAAGTCCTGCTTCATGCTCACTACAGCCCGGAATTTGAGTTGAAGCTAAAGCTTTATTTCTTGCCTCTTCCTCAGATAACCCTTCCTCTTCCATATATTTAGCTGTATCTGCATCAACTAATGTCTGCTGATAATCTCTGTCTCTATATGCTGAAACAATATTATATTCAAAACCTGCATCATTACATGCAGTTAACATTGACTGCAGATCAGGTAATATACGTGTATCAATTTCTTTTCCGCTCTTTAACGTGTAATGTTCAAAAGTATATGTTTCAGGCAATATATTTTCCGCATTAATCAATAATGCACAACCATTATTAGTATTGTATACGGCTTTTGCATCCTCAACTAATTGTAAATGTGCCTGTTCTTCCAAAGACAATGTAACTTCTGTTGTAGTTTCTTCAGTTGTTGTCTGAGTGGCAATTTCAATTTTCTTCTTTACACCTTTTAC
The DNA here is from genome assembly GCA_945787485.1 of uncultured Lachnospiraceae bacterium. Classification (GTDB taxonomy): domain Bacteria; phylum Bacillota; class Clostridia; order Lachnospirales; family Lachnospiraceae; genus Coprococcus_C. Next base: position 3,403 of record CALZHV010000127.1, on the reverse strand, counting down.
AATTGTGGCAAAAAGTATAATTATTAAAATAAAAGAAATGAAAGCGATAATTGTATATAACAAAATACTGTAATCACGTGCTTTTGTATGTCTGATAAGCATTCTTATATATTTGCGAACTGCTTTTTTACATTTCTTAAATGTTTTCTTACACATTTTCCAAAATCTTCGCAAATAGTATTTTATCAATTCTAATATGTACTCAAAATCCATTTTTTCCTCCTAATAATTATAAAATGTCAATATACTCTCCATTTAAAGCTTTATTCATACTTCGTACAGCACAGAATTTTCCACACATGGAGCATGTATCATCATGTTCAGGAACTCTGTCAGCTCTGATAGCCTTTGCTGTTTCAGGATCAATAGCACATTCCCATTGAGCATCCCAATCTAAATTTCTTCTTGCATCAGCCATCTTGTCATCAATATCTCTTGCATTTCTTACACCTTTTGCAATATCAGCAGCATGTGCAGCAATCTTTGATGCTATAATACCCTGCTTAACATCCTCAACGTTTGGCAATGCTAAATGCTCTGCCGGTGTAACATAACACAGGAAAGAAGCTCCTGATGCAGCGGCAATTGCACCACCTATAGCAGCTGTTATATGATCATATCCGGGTGCAATGTCAGTAACAAGAGGTCCTAAAACATAGAACGGAGCACCCATACATATCGTCTGCTGTATTTTCATATTTGCAGCTATCTGATCCATAGGCATATGTCCCGGTCCTTCAACCATAACCTGAACATCTCGCTCCCATGCTCTCTTTGTCAACTCACCAAGTCTTACCAATTCTTCTATCTGACATACATCTGAAGCATCTGCAAGACATCCCGGTCTGCAGGCATCTCCCAAAGATATTGTAACATCATATTCTCTGCATATTTCAAGAATTTCATCGTAATATTCATAAAACGGATTCTCGTTTCCTGTCATTGTCATCCATGCAAATATAAGTGAACCGCCTCTTGATACAATGTTCATTTTCCTCTTATGAGCTTTAATCTGCTCAATAGTCTTTCTTGTAATACCACAATGCAAAGTGACAAAATCAACACCATCCTGTGCATGAAGTCTTACCACATCTATAAAATCCTTTGCAGTTAATGTTGCAAGATCTCTTTGATAGTGTATTACAGAATCATATACAGGAACAGTTCCTATCATAGCAGGACATTCACTTGTAAGCTTACGTCTGAACGGAATCGTATTTCCATGTGAAGATAAATCCATTATTGCATGACTACCCATATTGACAGCTTCCATAACTTTTTTCATTTCAATATCGTAATCCTTACAATCCTTTGATACGCCAAGGTTTACATTTATTTTTGTTTTAAGCATAGAACCGATGCCTTCCGGATCTATACATTTATGATTTTTGTTTGCACAAATTACGACTTTACCTGATGCAACAAGCGTCCTTATTTCCTCTTCAGTCATATTCTCTTTTTTTGCAACAATTTTCATTTCTTCTGTTATTATATTTTTTCTGGCCGCATCCATTTGTGTAGCGTAATTTATATTATTTTCCATTGTTTTCCTCCAAAATATACTCCCATATAATTTAGCACATAAAACAAAAAAAAACAACCAATCAGGTATCAAATACCTAATTGGTTGTAATAATTTTATTTCAATCTGAATATTTCAATTGTATCCTGCAAGTTCTTAGATATTCCTTTAAGTGCTTCTGACTTATCACCAATGTCATCAGCTATAGCCGCAACCTCTGTTACACTGGCTGATGTTTGTTCAGCACTTGCAGCATTTTCTTCTGCAATTGCAGTAAGATTTTGTACTACATCTACAACACTGATTCTTGCTTCATCTAACTGATTTGTCTTCTCAGATATTTTGTTAATACCCGTAATTGATTGTGCTACTCCATCATTGATAGTATTAAACGCATTATCAGTCTGTTCAACATGTTCACTCTGTCTACGGAAAATTTCTTTTACGTAGTACATAGTTTCAACAGCTTTCTCTGAATCATTTAAGAGAACCTGGATTATTTCTTCAATCTGTTTAGCTGATTCATTGGACTGTTCAGCAAGCTTTTGGATTTCTGCAGCAACAACAGCAAAACCACGACCCTGCTCACCTGCTCTTGCAGCCTCAATTGATGCATTTAACGAAAGAAGATTTGTTTCCTCCGCAATCGAAGTAATAAGCTTAGTTGCTTCATTAATCTTCATGGCAGATTCATTTGTAGTTGCAGTCTGTTCTGCAATTACGTCTATGTATTGTTCAGCTTCTTTATTGATTTTTTCAAGTTCTACCAAAACTTCCTTGGCTTCTACTGTTGACTGGCTCATATTATTTGCAAATTCAAGAAGATTGTGAACTTCGTGATTTGTCTCTTCAACCATGTTACCCATTACAATAACATGCTCTGTTGCCTTTTGTGTCTCCTCTGCCTGTGATGAAGCACCCTGCGCAATATCATTTACAGCTCTCTCAAGCTGTCCCATCGTTGTGCTTGTTTCTCTTGCATCAATTGTAAGAGCATTAGAAGCATCCATAACATTCTTGCTCTTTCCTTTAATATCAGCAACAACATTGATAAGCTCATTTCTAAGCTCACTAAGTGCTCTACTCATTCCACCGGTTTCATCGCCTCTGCTGTTCAAAGAATCCTGTACTTTATCCTCTCTGAAATCCATTCTTGAAACTCTGGAAGTAATAGCTGTAATCTTTTTAATAGGCTTTGCAATAGAATTAGCAACAAATGCTGAAATACCACCTATAACGAGTGAAAAAACAATAAGAGCAATAAGTCCAACCTTTCTGACACTTCTTATACCTGATAAAAATTCATCTTCATCAACTGTAACAACAAGAATAAATGTCTGATCAGGATTTACATACACTCCGGCATACTTCTGAGCTCCCTTAAACTCATATACAACAGTTCCGTTTTCTATCTTTTCTTTATTTGCTATTTTTTCTACAGTTCCTTTTACCGCTGCATTTTCAACAGGCTTACCAATTTTATCTGCAGTAGGATGATAAAGCATTGTGCCATCTGCACTTACGACATATGCATAACTGCTCTTTACACCCTCAAGCATAACCTCAGACAAATTCTTTGATAAATTTTCAGCAGAAAGAACATTCTCCTCACCATTGACAATCTGCTTGTTAATCATTTCACCATAAGAAACAGCTAAATCTTCTATGTAATTGGCATTAACATCTTTAAGCTGTTTTTCCGCATTTAAATTAAATACAAATAGAATTCCAAAACCCGAAATAAACACACTCAATATAACTAAAATAATTATTTTGGGTGTTATAGTAATTTTATTCATTGAATCATCCCTCCAGTAAAATTGTTCTTATTGATTTTAACAAATTTTCATAAATTTTACAACTTTTTTTAATCATTTTATA
>CALZHV010000126.1 GCA_945787485.1 uncultured Lachnospiraceae bacterium | reverse complement strand
ATCAGAAGAAGTTTCGGATATTATGAAAGAAGAGCTTTTTCAGGTAGTTGAAAGAGGAACAGGTAAAAAAGCAGGTGTGGAAGGCTACACAATTGGCGGCAAAACCGGAACTGCCGAAAAGCTTCCGAGAGGAAACGGAAAATATATTATTTCATTTATTGGATTTGCACCGGTTGAAGACCCGCAGGTTGTAGTGTATGTAGTAGTAGATGAGCCTAATGTGGAAGACCAGGGTTCAAGTGCAGCATCTTCATATTTGTTTGCAGATATAGCTGAAGAACTATTTCCATATTTAAATATTTATAAGACTAATGACAATTATGATTTAGATAAAGAAGACAGTTTTGATGAACTTACAGATACTGTATTTGATGGAGCTGTTCCGGGTGAGGACACAAATAATGGGGATGATGAAAATCCCGAAGACACTTCAACACAGGAGAATACTACAGAGGAAAATCCGGAATAGACTGACTGAATTGTTCTATAATATGCAAGTTAAAAATATTATTTATTAATAAAATAAGAATTTGACTGCTGATGTATATTAAAGACAATGTTTTGGATTTCCTCACTATAAGACAAAAAAACAGGTTAAAGATATATATTTTGTGTTTTACTTTGGTGTTGATAATTGCTACCGGAAGACTGTGGCTTGTTATGGTTAAAAATGGTGATGAATACACTGATAATGCCACAGAAGTTCAGGAAAGAGAAAGAAGTATAAAAGCACCAAGAGGTAATATATATGATAGAAATGGCAATGTTATTGCAGCAAATAAGGCAGTTTGCCAGATATCTGTTATAAGAAGACAGATAAAAGATGAAGAAACAGTAATAAAAAAGCTTAGTGAGCTGCTTCAAATTGATGAAAGCATTGTCAGAAAAAAAGTTTCAAAAAAATCTTCCAGAGAAATAATTAAGGCTAATGTTGAAAAAGAAACGGCAGATGAAATACGTAATCTGGGGCTCGATGGAGTTGTGGTAGATGAGGATTTTTCCAGATATTATCCTTACGATACTATGGCATCAAAGGTCATCGGATTTACCGGTGGAGACAATCAGGGGATTCTTGGACTTGAGGTCAGCTATAATGATTATTTAACAGGAAAAAATGGAAGTATTAATACAACAACAGATGCTTCAGGAATGAAGATTGAGAAAAATCTCGAAAGAAGAGTTGAGCCTGAGGCGGGTAACAATTTATACACGACATTAGATATTAATATTCAGCAATATATAGAACAAAAAGCACTTGAGGTTAAAGAATTAAGAAATGCCAACAGAGTTTGTATTATTGTAATGAATCCTCAAAACGGTGAAATATACGGACTCGCAGACGTTCCCGAATATAATCTCAATGAACCGTTTGTATTAAATTATGACCATGCCGGTGATACTACAATGGACATGTTGAACGAAATGTGGAGATGTTTTTGCATAAGTGATTCATATGAACCGGGTTCAACATTTAAAATTGTTACGGCAACGACTGCATTTGAAAATGGTGTTTTGAACGAGACAGATAATTTCTTCTGTCCCGGATATAAAATAGTTGAAGATAGAAAAATCAGATGCCATAAGGTTGTGGGTCATGGAAGTGAAACATTCCGTGAAGGAATAATGAATTCCTGTAACCCTGTATTTATGGAAGTTGGAGCAAGAATAGGTGTAGATAATTTCTACGAAGAATTTGATAAATTAGGTTTGTTTAGTAAAACCGGCATCGATATGCCGGGTGAAGCTACATCGATATTTCATAAAAAAGAAAATGTCGGGAATGTTGAACTGGCAACAATGTCATTTGGCCAATCATTTCAGATTACTCCGATTCAGATGATTAGAACGGTTTCCTGTGTTGTAAATGGAGGAAAGCTTGTAACTCCGCATTTTGGATTATATGTATCAGACAGTAACAATAATATAATAGAAAGGCTGGAGTTTGAGGAAGAAGAAAATGTAATTTCATCTGAAACATCGCAAAGAATGAGAAATCTTTTGCGGGATGTAGTTGCCGAAGGAACCGGACACAATGCTTATGTGGAAGGATATGATATAGGCGGAAAGACAGCTACAAGTGAAAAATTACCGCGTAGAAGCGGAAAATATATTGCATCGTTTATCGGCTTTGCGCCGGTTGACGAACCACAAGTTTTAACATTAATCTTGATTGATGAACCACAAGGGGTGTATTATGGTGGAACAATAGCAGCCCCTGCGGTTGGTGATATATATAAGAACATCCTTCCTTACCTCAATATTGAAAGGGAGGAAGTATCAGACGAAGAGGAGATAATATACATACCTGATACGGTGTTCTAAATAAACAAAAGGAGTAGTACGATGAACAAGTATAACATAATAATACCTGCATTAATATCATTTGGAGCAAGTATGGCACTGTGCCCGATATTTATCCCTTTTTTAAGGAAACTTAAGTTTGGGCAAAGTGTAAGAGATGATGGACCGCAGTCACATCTTTCAAAGGCGGGAACTCCAACTATGGGAGGTATTGTGATACTTGTTTCGATTGCTTTGACCTCTTTGTTTTATTTAAAATCATGTCCGGAAATAATTCCTATTCTGTTCACGACAGTAGGATTTGGATTGGTTGGATTGTTAGATGACTATTTGAAAATTGTATTCAAAAATTCGGATGGTTTAAAGCCATGGCAGAAAATGCTTGGACAGTTTATTGTTACAGCAGTTTTTGCATTTTATATGTATAAGTATACGGATTACGGAACTGAAATGGTTATACCGTTTATTAATAAAACAATCGATATAGGCTGGGTTTATTATCCATTGCTGTTTTTTGTAATGATTGGAACAGCAAACGGTTCTAATTTTACAGACGGCTTAGACGGCCTTGCTTCATCTGTAACAGTATTGATAGCTACATATTTTACTGTTGCGGCAGCTGTGCTTTTGCCTAATATTACACCTGTAACATGTGCGGTAGCAGGTGCGTTGCTTGGATTTTTGGTATTTAATGTATATCCTGCAAGAGTGTTTATGGGGGACACCGGTTCACTTGCACTCGGAGGCTTTGTGGCATCAACTGCATATATGTTAAAAATGCCGCTGATTATCGTTTTAGTAGCATTGGTATATCTTGTAGAAGTATTATCAGTTATTATTCAGGTAACAAGCTATAAGCTTACAAAGAAGAGAGTATTTAAGATGGCTCCTATTCATCATCACTTTGAGCTGTCAGGATGGCCTGAGACAAAGGTTGTTGCCATATTTTCAATTGTTACGGCAATACTTTGTCTGATTGGAATTTTAGCACTTTAGATTGATTTTAACAGTTATAAAACAGGAGGATAACGCAATGGCAGAGAAAAAGGTATTGGTCGCAGGAACAGGAAAGAGTGGAATTTGTGCCGCACAGCTTCTTGCGAGAAATAATGAAACTGTTATTTTGTTTGATGAAAATACCGAGTTGACAACAGATTCGGTTAAAAATAAATTAGAGGATTGCAAAAATATAGACAACATAGAAATATTCATTGGAAGCATGACTGATGATTTGATAAACCAGTGCAAATATATGGTTATCAGTCCCGGTATAGCAATTGATAAACCGTTTGTTAATCAGGTAAGAGATGCCGGGCTTCCTATATGGAGTGAAATTGAGCTGGCATATCATTATGAAAAAGGTGTTGTGGCAGCGATAACAGGAACAAACGGAAAAACAACAACTACAACTCTTGTAGGTGAAATAATGAAAGCATACAATGATAATACAATCGTTGTAGGTAATATCGGAACACCGTATACACAGCTTGCAGATACAACAAGTGAAGCTTCTGTTACAGTAGCAGAGATAAGCAGCTTCCAATTAGAAACCACAATAGACTTCAAACCTCATGTGTCAGCTGTTTTAAATATCACACCTGATCATTTAAACAGACATTATACATTTGAAAATTATGCAAATTGCAAGCTTGGTATTACAAAGATGCAGGATGAAAATGATTACGCTGTATTAAATTTTGATGATCCTGAAACAGTTAAACTTTCTGATAAAGTAAATGCCAAAATCGTCTACTTTAGTAGACAAAAACATCTTGAAGAAGGTGTATATGTAGACGAGAAAGACATTGTAATAAAGGAAAATGGTATTATAACTAAAGTATTATGCCTTGATGATATTAAGATTTTAGGCACGCATAATGTGGAAAATGTATTGGCTGCCGTAGCTATAGCATATTACATGGGAGTACCGATAGATGTAATTGAGAAAGTATGTACCGAATTTCAGGGCGTAGAACATCGTATAGAGTTTGTAAGGGAAATAAACGGAGTTTCATATTATAATGATTCAAAGGGAACTAATCCTGATGCTGCGATTAAAGGCATTAAGGCTATGCCTTCAACAACATTCTTAATCGGAGGAGGATATGATAAGCATTCAGAGTATGATGAATGGATAGAAGCATTTGATGCAAAGGTTAAATATCTTGTTTTGATTGGTGAAACAGCCGGTAAGATTGCTACATGTGCTAAAAAGCATGGATTTAACAGCATTGTATTTATGGATACGCTTGAAGAGGCAGTAGAATTTTGTTATAAGAATGCAAAACCCGGTGATGATGTATTGCTTTCACCTGCATGCGCAAGCTGGGGTATGTTTGAAAACTATGAACAAAGAGGAAGATTGTTTAAGGAATATGTAAATAGGCTTGAGGAGTGATTTGTTAATGGATAGAAGTATGGAAAACATGGAAAACCATATGGAAAGAAAAGCCACAAGACGTCCCCAAAAAGAAGACAGATCTTTTTTTACAAAAAAAAGAGGATATATGGACTATCAGATTTTATTCCTTGTAATCACAGCTTTTGGTTTTGGAATAATGATGGTTTACAGTGCAAGCTCATATAAAGCTGTATCGATGGGATATGCAAATTATTATTTTGCACTCAGACAGGCGGAGATTGGTTTGGCCGGTCTGGCGGGTATGCTTTTTGTATCAAAAATAAATTACAGATGGTATAAAAACATATCCAGGATTTTAATTTTTATATGTATAGTACTTCAGTTAATAGCATTATCCGGTGTTACCGGTGGTGAGAGCCATGGTGCAAGCAGATGGATTTATATAGGAAGTATCGGATTTCAGCCGGGTGAGATTGCAAAGATTGCAATAGCGATTTATACAGCACACATTTGTGTGTCTGATCCAAAAAATGTTGAGTCTCTTGTAGGACTTGCAAAAAGCGTATGGCCAATGGTAATCCTTATGGGACTTATCGCCGTGGAAAACCTTTCTACGGCCGTAATATGCTTTGTTATTATGGTGGTTACAATTTTTGTTGCATGCAGAGATTTGAAACCACTTGCAATAATGTTTATGATAGCCGGAGTTGTGGGTGTCATACTAATTCTTACCAAAGGCTATCGAGGAGCGAGAATATTATCGTTTTTTGGTAAAGGAACAGAAGCAGGCGATTACCAGAATGAACAGGCACTTCTTACGATAGGTTCAGGAGGCTTGTTTGGAAAGGGTCTCGGACAAAGTATTCAGAAGCTGGGATTTTTGCCGGAGTCACACAATGACTTTATTTTTGCGATAATATGTGAGGAGCTTGGATTGTTTGGTGCAATATGTGTAATAGCATTGTTTGCAACCTTAGTATACAGAATGGTTTATGTTGCATTTCATGCACCGGACAGCTTTAGCGGATTGCTTTTAACAGGAATTATAGTTCACATTTCATTGCAGGCGATAATAAATATCTGTGTTGTTACCGGACTTGTACCAAATACAGGTGTGCCGCTACCGTTTATTAGCTATGGAGGTACATCATTGTTGTTCCTGCTATGTGAAATGGGAATTGTACTAAATATATCAAGACAGATAAAATTTAAGGTAAAGAAAACAGCACCCGGAGCAAAAGGTTGATGTAAATGAAGAAAACAGGTATAGCTATTATCGCTGTTGCGGCAATAATGTTAATGGCATTGATATATTTGACTACCTTTAAGGTGACGGATATTAAAGTAACCGGCTGCGAAATGATAGAGGAACAGCTTGTAAAAGATGCCATCCAAAAAGAGAAGTTTGCTGATAACACGATAATATTATATATAAGAAACAAAATAAAACCAATCGATAACATTCCATTCGTATCAAAAATAGAGGTGGAAATTGTATCGAAAAATGAGATAAGTGTTATTGTGTATGAAAAGACTATTGCCGGATGTGTCGAGTATATGGATGGTTACGTATACTTTGATAAGGATGGATTTATTTTAGAATCATCTG
>CALZHV010000125.1 GCA_945787485.1 uncultured Lachnospiraceae bacterium | reverse complement strand
AAAGGATATTTTTTATATCTGCATACAGTCATTAAATAGTGAACGCTATGAAAATGGTGTTTTTATCTGCATACAGTCATTAAATAGCGAGCACTGCGGAAAAGGTGTTTTTTATGTCTGTATACAGAAGAAAATAATTATCAGTAAGTGATATTTAATGCCTGTATACAGTACAAAAAATATCTGATTTTCCGCTTGTAGTTTTCTAATATTATGCGGAAAGGTAATAGAAGCCGGCCGTGGTACCTTACGAATGGTACATCCATGTACCATCGTAAGCGCTCGCCATCCATGTCGAGCGCCCACTATAAAAAGAGGCATAATAAAGAAAACTAACGACGCTACAAAAGGATATTTTTTATATCTGCATACAGTCATTAAATAGTGAACGCTATGAAAATAGTGTTTTTATCTGCATACAGTCATTAAATAGCGAGTACTGCGGAAAAGATGTATTTTATGATAGTATACAGGATAAAATATATGTGCTATGGTGAGTGTTGTTTAATGCCTATATACAGCATAAATAATAGCGTATTCAGAAAGAAAAAAATGTAAGAAAAGATATAGTATTTTCTGCAATATAAATTTAAATCGGGATAAATATAGTATTTTCTGCAAAATAATATTAAAATACAATATAGAGATTTTTTTTCTTTTTTATAATACGATTTTATTTTCGTTTTAAATTTTTGTAAGAGGTTAATTAATGAAAGATAAATTTTTAAAAAAAATTTTATTGTATCTGTCTTTTTTAGTTGTTTTGTTTTGCATGGCAGGCTGTAAAGATATTTCTTTTGCTGACATAACAACAAATGAGGATACTTCAATCACAGAGCTTCAAAATGTTGTTTCAGATGATTCAGCCGATGATACTTCTGATGGTGCATCCGGTGATACGTCTAAATGGACAATAACTCAATATGGTCAGGCAGATGGAGCGCAGTTTTCTCTTTATACCATTGAGGATGAGTCGGGAAATCTCGTTATTATAGACGGAGGAAGAGCTTCTGAGCCGGAGCTGTCTATTGTAAAAGAAATAATAGCAAAACATAACAATCATGTAGCAGCATGGATTGTCACTCATATGCATCCGGACCATGTCGGTGCGTTTAACAGTGTTATGTCTGATTTGGGGGATATAAAAGTTGACAGTATCTATACGATTAAGGTCAATGACAGCAGATACCGGGAAACAGCAAAGGAATCGGATGGTATTGAGGCATATGACGAATTTTTAAATGTTATATCGAATGTCGATGAATCAAAAACAAAAATTCATTATGTTACTGAAAATGATAAATTTAATGTTATGGGATTAGAAATATATGTGCTTAACAGCTGGAATGAAGATACAGACATGCTGGAAAGTAATTTGATGAATAATGGGGCTATGGTATTTCTTGCAAAAGGCGATAAGAAGTCAATGCTTTTTCTTGCAGATGCAGAAGAAATAATTGAAGAAAAACTGTACAACAATCATCCAAAAGAGATTGAAAATGCAGATTTTATTCAGCTTGCGCATCATGGAAATTGGGGTATGACTACAGCCTTTTATGATCATACTTCACCTGATGCTGTTTTTTCTGATGCCGCGGATTTTATGTTTGGTAAATCTCCGGTTAAAAGAGAGTATGATGCTGCCGAATTAATAAAATATTTTGAAGAACGTAATATAAAGATTTACATGCTTCGTGACGCACCAAACAGTATAGTGATACAATAAAAGCATGTGTAATAATATATGGATGAAAGGAAAAAGATTGTGAAAATTAAGAATAATATTTTGGCTATCCTTATGACTGTTTTGTTTGGGTTGTGTTTTTTTTGGTTGATTTTACATATACAAGCATATCTTCCGGGGAGCGTAATAGCTGAGGTTGTTTATGCAGATAAGGATGGATTTTACGGATATGATACCTTAAAATACGAGGATGAAAATAGTAGACAAATTATTTTTCACCGTGCATCTGATAAAAAGAAAATAATGGCTTCCGGTGGTAGCAAAGTGATTGTTGCAGGTGAAATAGTTCCTTATAAGGAAGGGTTGTCAGGGAAGGAAAACAGTGGTTTGATAATTGTTCCAATATGGCTTGCGTTTACCGTACCGGCTTTGTCAGTACTTATTTTATTTTGTGTAATTTTAGCATGGAAGGGGTACCTTAAACAGAAAAAAGCATATATTTCGTTGAATAATACCAAAGTTAATAAAGATAAAAGAAGTGTTGGCAAGAGAATAATAAACTGTAGGGAATCGGATGAAAAGCTTCTTTATTATGCAGAAGCATATGAATATAATTGTAAGATATTATCGGATGGTTCCACTGCAAGAAAGCAGTGTTTAAAATTGTTTGAGGATCATGCTGTGTTGTATTACAGTGAATGGATGGATTCTGCACAATTGCATGAATATGAACACATACAAAAACAAAAGGTAAAATATACTCAATCCGTCTATGTTCCATATGAGAATGTTGAAACAGTAAAATATTCTGCAAATGGTGAATTTGATTTCAAAGTTACTTTTATTGGAAAAGACTTTAGAATGGATTTGCCGACGGGACAAAAATGGTTTGATTATCTTGAAATTGATGCACGGGAAATGAAACCTGATGAGTTAATAAATATTATTTATAAGCAGACACCGCTTCCTGACCCTAAAAAATTTGTAGATATGATCAAAAATCTTCGACATAAAACTAGTACAGGTATTGCAACTGTTGAATTTATGAAGGAATCATTTCCATATAGTGATTATGGAGCAAATGAAGGGTTTCCAACAATGTATTTTATTAACGATGTTAATATTACTGATTTGTTGCAAACAGACAGGGTGATTTCTCTACCATATGGTATTTACAAAGTATATGCTATTGCGTATACATATACGGTTCGAAAAAATATGCCGGATGTAAAAGGGAGAAAAATGTCTAACGTATTAGAGTTGATTCTTAATGATGAATATTCTAAAATTCAGATAAAAACCGGAAGAGCAATTGACAGCGGAGAAGGGCGACATTTGACAGCAAGAAAGAGCACAGTCTAAGGCTTTGATAAACAAGCCTCGGACTGTGCTCTTTCTTGCGTTTTGGGGATTTAAGTGGTAGAATAAAGTGTATTTTTATGTAAATTTATGGGGTGCAAAATCATGGCATTAAAGCATGTAATGATAAATGACATAATTTCAGAGCATAGTGCAAGAATAAAGAATATCAAAAAGTATTATCCGTTTTTTGTATTAACTGAAACTACATTTGCTATGTATAAGGGTGGTAAATATGAATATCTTGATATGGGATATATCACCTTAGCATCCTTGCGCTTTTTTATAAATGAAAATAATTTCCACGAAAAGGATGTCACATATGAAGAGTATGAGCAGTTTATTATTGAACTGCTTAGGAGAGATTTCCAGTTAGAAGAAAATCCCGAGGATGAAAGACAGCTTGCTTTATATATTTTTGATAAGCTTAAAAATGACGGAAAACCATTTGAATTTAAGTTTTTTGATCCTGAATCAAGAACGAACAAGATTGCCAGAACAAAGTTGATTGACAGCAGAATAGAAAACGGGCAGGTTTTATATACGATAACATCTGACGGAATAGAATTTTATCTTGATACGAAAGAAATCAAGGATGAAAGTAAGATAAATGTTTCACAGCTGTTGCTTGAAAAGATGATAACCTCCAATAATTTCAAGGGCGGAATAGATGTAGTAAGACGTATTAACAGTCAGGTATTACAGCTGAAAGCACAGAAAGAACAGGTTTTGAAGCTTCTTTCAGTTGATATTTTTGAGGGGAGCAAAGCATACGAGCAGTATATGCAGGTAAGTGCAAAATGGTTCAACGAGGAGCAAAAGCTGTTCGCAAAAAACAAGTCACTTGTTGAAAAGGCAATTGAAAGAGCAGCTTCAGAGCAGTCCGCACAGGATAAACCTACACTTCGCTCAAAGGCATTAGAAGAAGTAAGCATGCTCGAGACTGAGCTTAAGAAAACAATTTACAATCACAGTAAGCTGATTGCTGAGACCATGGAGCTTACCCAGTTATCTGATAAGATAATTAACAGGGCAAAGCTAAGGAAACTAAGACCGGTATTTGATTATCATGCATGTCTTACGCAATTGATGCAAAATGACAAGCCGGCGGATATGGGTGTTATATTAAGACCATTTATGGATCTTCGACTAGAAAAAAGCTTCAGCATGAGGTCTATCGATAATATGCTTACTTTGAAAAGTGATGATAAGTCTTCCGGAGAAAAAGTTGAGAAAAATGTTCTTGACCTTGATTTTAAATATGAGGATGAAAAGCTTGATGAGCATATCGGACAAAACTTTGCAAAGCTTTTCTATGAGCTTTTAGACCAGGTTAAAAAATGGAATAGGGTTACTCTCAAAGAGTTGAATGGTATTTACGAGATAAAATTCGGAAAAGAAATATACGGAAACAGAGATTATTATTCCTTCCTTGTGCATCTTGCAGGTAAAAATCATTACAACCTTGAAGAGATGCTTATAAAACAAAATACATTGCTTGAGGAAATGGTTGTTTGTCATTTGACCGATGAGCAAAAGGAAAGACTTAAAGATATTGCATTTGATATTAAATTTAACTATGACAGTGAGATTAACGTTGATATGAGTGACGTGAGAATCGGAAGCGAAAAAGATGTTTTTGATGATTTCGTAACGACGGATATGATATTTGAAAGGAGCGTGAGATAAATGGATGGAAAAAGTTTAGATAAAGCACTTGATATTTATTCTGCACTTATAACCGGACAGGAGGTATCACGCTCAAATCCGGATACAAGAGAGCTTTACGAAGAATATTATTCCAATTCGGCAGTGTATGATATTACAACACAGCTTATGAAGAAAATGAATCTTACAGTTTATGAATACAATGAGGCTATTTATGTTACTGCAGGTGAAGGTAACCGTGTATTTGGTTATACAAATGATGACATGAAAAGACAGCTCGGACTCAGATTAAACAAAGAGTTATATATGGTTTATTTTATTATGTACAATGTTCTTTTATCATTTTATCAGGATTCAGCATCTTATCAGGTAAAGGAATATGTAAAAATCGAAGATATGGTCGCACAGGTAAGCGAATATCTTAGCAGCATTACTTCTGACCTTAGCGTTTACGCTATGGATGAAATATCGGAGGAAAGCTTTAAATCGATTGCTCTTTTGTGGGATGAGCTTCCTGCTGTCACATCAGATGATAAGGAAAAGAACAGAGCTTCAAGAGCTTCAAGATATGGATATACAAAGCTTACATTTAATTTCCTCATCAGCCAGAGACTGTTTGTTGAGGTAGAAGAAAGATATTATCCTACGGACAGATTTAAGGCGATAGCTGAGAATTATTTTGAGGAATACAAGGGTAAGATTTACAAGGTGTTAGGAGGTGAAGTGGATGCCTAGCATAAACCGAATAAGAGTAAATAACGTAAAATATAATTTTGGTACACAGTTTTATGATGATTTTACTATGCGCATGCACGGAAAAAATACACTTTATGATCTTGCAAACGGTGGCGGTAAAAGTGTACTTATGCTCCTTTTGTTGCAGAATATGATTCCTAACTGTACACTTGATGAAAAACAGCCGATTGAAAAGCTGTTTAGAACAGGAAACGGAAATACAACCATACATTCACTCGTGGAATGGAAGCTTGATGCCGGAGACAGCAAGGACGGATACCGTTACATGACGACCGGATTCTGTGCAAGAAAGGCAAAAGAAGCAGATGAAGGAGCGGAAAAGAAAAATGATGTTGCCTCCATTGAATATTTCAATTATTGCATTTTCTACAGAGAATACAATAAAAATGACATAGTAAATATTCCGCTTGTTGAAAACGGGGAAAGAATTACATATCAGGGACTTAGAACGTATTTGAAGGAACTCGAACATAAAGACATGGGTCTTATGGTAAGGATTTTTGACCGTAAAGGCGAATACCAGAGGTTTATAAGTACATATGGTATTCATGAGAGCCAGTGGGAGATAATAAGAGGAATCAACAAAACAGAGGGTCATGTCAGAACATATTTTGAAAATAATTACAAGACAACCCGAAAAGTTGTCGAGGATTTACTTATAGAAGAAATAATAGAAAAGGCATTTCTTGTCAAGACGGAGCGAGAGGAAAAGGGCGATGATTCAATGGCAAGAATGCTTATGGATATTAAGGAACAGCTTACAATTCTGGCTAAGAAGAAAAAGGATATAGCTGCGTATGACCATCAAATGGAGCTTATCAGCGTACTTAAAGATAAAGTGGCTTCTTTTATGGATTTATACAGGGAACAAAATGAGCTTTCGTCCGTGCTTGCTAACATATATGTTACCGGTGAGCAG
>CALZHV010000124.1 GCA_945787485.1 uncultured Lachnospiraceae bacterium | reverse complement strand
CCCGGCACACTGCCAAGCTTATTTTTTTCATTTATATATTCCTGTGCGTCATTATAATTCATTTATTCTGTGCCTTCCGAATCGTATGATACATGTTGAACTGGAATTGTATCATCGTCTATTGCACACAATGTATAGCCTTCCTGTTTTAATGTATCTATCAAATCCTGAAGACCATCTACCGTACCATCGCAGTTATCTATATCATGCATAAGAACAATTGAATCACCTGAATTGTTGCGTACATAATTAAGAATATTTGCATTTAATGTTGCCGCATCTGCTCCGGCTGAAACTGCATCTCCCGATAATGAATTCCAATCATAATAAGTAATACCTTCTTCATTAAGATACCTAATTAATTCTT
Organism: uncultured Lachnospiraceae bacterium; assembly: GCA_945787485.1. Classification (GTDB taxonomy): domain Bacteria; phylum Bacillota; class Clostridia; order Lachnospirales; family Lachnospiraceae; genus Coprococcus_C. The sequence goes on along the minus strand of CALZHV010000124.1, from coordinate 6,097 downwards.
GAATGTCAACATTACTTACTGAATTAGAGCTTCCACCCGGAAATCTGTAAAAATGGCAATCAACTCCTGTCTTATCCAGAAGGAAATCATGTATCCCTGTTATGTCAGCCTTAAACGAATCAAAATCGTTGTACACCAAATCATAAACGTGCGAGTAAGAATGCATTCCCAACGTATGACCTTCATCGACGATTCTCTCATACATAGGCCACAATTCTTTGTCACTGTTATATACTACAAAAAATGTTGCTTTAACATTATTCTTCTTTAATATATCAAGAATTTCTGCCGTGTTAGTGCTCGGTCCGTCATCAAATGTAAGATATACTTTTTTACCGTTTGAAATCACTGCTGATTCGTCCGTTACTTCTTCGACAGAAGAATCAGTCTCAACCGAGTCATCAGAAGAAGCTGTATCTTCAGAAGAAGATGCAAGCATATTATTTTGCGAAACGGATATCTCAAGGTCTTCGTTTGAATACTGATCAAGAATTTCCAAATCCTCGTCACTTTCTGTTATTTCTTCAATAATCTGTGACTGTGTAGTATCAGGTGCAGAATAAAGCTGACCTATCTTTTCTTCCATACGATTGATACGTACTGTAAGATAAATACAAAAAAGGAAAGGAATTGCAAATGCACATACTAATGTCACAATAATAAATTTCTTGATATTATCTACAGCATGACGATTATATCCTGATTTTTCTTCCGAATTTTTTTTATTTTTATATTCAATTTTTTCGTCATTAAAATCACTCATATTTTTCTTTACTTTCCCAGATATTGTGGTATAATATTCATAAATACAAATTGTCCTATGCAACCTATTTGATTTTGTCGAAAAAAAGGTTGCAATTTTTATTGTATCCCTATTTTCATAAAAAGTCAAGATTTCAGTCGATTTGAGAGTTTTCCTGAGAGTTTTTTCGTATATTTATTTAAATACGTTCTTTCAAAGCTTTCGTTTCCCTTTATTACTAAATCTTATTTGTTTTATATACAATATATTCCATTTGTTTTTTTGATAATTTCCATTTTTTCGGTTCATACTATCCTTACAAAAACAATTAATATGCAAGGAGAAATTATTATGAGAAAACTAAAATCAGCTTTTACATTTGCGCTCTGTTTATGTGCACTCTCATTTACTTTATGGGGATGCGGAAACAATTCAGACAATGCAAATAACGGAACAAACAATACTATAGAATCAACTACACAGTCTTCAAATCAGACAACTACACAAAGCCAGACAAACAACAATGATTCCATAGCCAACGATGCAGGTAATGCAGTTTCAGACATCACTGACGGAGCAGGTGAAATGATTAATGACATAGGTGATGGTGTTAACGATGCCGTTCATGGTGTTGGCGATGGTGTTTCTGATATCGGAAACGGAATAGACGATGTATTGACTGACGACAACAACAACAACAACAACAACAACAACAACAACAACAATAATAATAACAATAACAACAACAATAATAAAAATAATACTAATAACAACAAAAACAACGCAAATAACAATAAAGAAGCACGATAGTTTTTTGTATCAAATATACCGACCTCAAAACAGACAATATTAATTGACATGTCTCCGGGATTAAGTATCAAATTAAAATTCCGGTAATTGCAGGTCGGTATTTTTTTATTTAAAGTAAACGTTACTTCATATATGTAAATTTTATTTCCATAAATATATAATAGTATTGGCTTCAAAAAAGTGCTATAATACGTTTATTAAAATTAACGGAGGAAGAAAATGTCAGACAATAATAACACTCATGACGATGACGAATACGAAAAGTATTGTTATCTCTGTCGCAGACCTGAATCAAGTTGCGGAAAATTTATTTGTTTATCTAACAATATATACATATGTAATGACTGTATGCAGAAATCCTTAGATTCATTTAACAGCAATCCTATGCAATTCATGGATTTCAGCAAAATGCCAAACATAAATATGTCAGAATTTATGCCTTTCGATGACATCCCAAAATCTCAAAAGGTTAAGAAGAAAAAAGCAAAAGAAAAGAAGGAAGAAGAAACACCTCTTACTATGGAGAATATTCCTTCCCCACACAAAATCAAAGGCATGCTTGATGAATATGTTATCGGACAGGAATATGCAAAGAAAGCAATGTCGGTAGCTGTATATAACCATTATAAAAGAGTTATTACAAATACAATGGATGATATCGAAATAGAAAAGTCCAATATGCTTATGCTTGGACCAACCGGATGTGGAAAAACATATCTTGTTAAAACAATAGCAAAGCTGCTCAATGTTCCTTTGGCCATTACCGATGCTACAACCTTGACTGAAGCCGGATATATCGGTGATGATGTTGAGAGCGTATTGTCAAAATTGCTTGCAGTTGCAGATAATGACGTTGAAAAAGCAGAACGTGGCATCGTTTTTATCGACGAAATTGACAAAATTGCCAAAAAGAAAGAAACTCACAGCAGGGATGTCAGCGGTGAAGCAGTCCAGCAAGGACTTCTCAAAATATTAGAAGGTGCCGAAGTTGAAGTTCCTGTCGGTTCAGGAAGCAAAAACGCCATGACTCCTACAACAACAATGAACACAAAAAACATTTTGTTTATATGTGGTGGTGCATTCCCGGATATCGAAGACATAATAAAAAGAAGATTAAGCAAACAGGCTTCAATGGGATTCAATTCCGAGCTTGCTGACAAATTTGAAGAAGACAAAAATATTATTAAAGAAGTAACCATTGAAGATTTGAGAGAATTCGGTATGATTCCTGAATTTATCGGAAGACTTCCGGTATTATTCACATTAGATCCGCTTGATAAAGATATGTATATACAAATACTCAAGGAGCCTAAAAATGCTATTCTTAAGCAATACCAAAAGCTACTTGCTCTTGATGAAGTAGATTTAAAATTTGACGATAGTGCTTACGAAGAAATTGCAGAGCTTGCCATGGAAAGAAAAACAGGTGCAAGAGCACTCCGCGCCATTATTGAAAAATTTATGATGGATATAATGTACGAGATACCTAGAGATGACAACATTGGTTCTGTTACCATTACCGGAGATTATATAAAAGGAAAAGGCTCTCCTCTCATAGAATTAAGAGGAACATCACTTATTTAAAAGGTTCAAAGTAAGGGGGATTGTAAAATGAAGAAAATTGAAGTCATAATCAGATCAGAAAAACTTGACGACATGAAATCAATTTTGGATGAATGTAATTCTACAGGTGCAATGGTCAGCAATATCATGGGATACGGAACTCAGAAGGGTTATAAAACCATGTACAGAGGAAACGATTATTATGTAAACCTTCTTCCAAAAATCAAAGTTGAAACAATCGTTACAGATGAAGTATGTGAAAAGCTTGTTCAGATGATTACCGACAGAATACCTACCGGTAACTATGGTGACGGAAAGATTTTTATTTATGATGTGGCTGATGTTGTGAGAATACGTACAGGTGAAAGAGGCGAAACAGCCATTTAAACACATGATTGATTTTATTACAGATAAATCAGATTTACGGATAAAATGTAAAACATTAATTACATGAAAGGAAACGAAAATGAAATATAAGGTTGGTTTTATAGGATGCGGAAATATGGCATCAGCAATTATTGGCGGACTGATTTCTAAATCAGGCATTTCGCCAATGGAAATTATAGCTAGCGATGCTTCTGAGGAAGCTACAAAAAAAGCGGCTGAAACAAACGGAATCTGCATAACAAACAACAACTGTGCTGCAGCAGTTGACTCTGAGGTTTTATTTTTATCAGTCAAGCCACAATTTTATGAATCAGTAATAAATGAAATCAAAGATATTTTACCGGCTAAGCAAATTATTGTTACAATTGCACCGGGAAAAACTCTTGAATGGTTAGCCGAAAGACTTGGAAGCGATAAAAAAATAGTCAGAACAATGCCAAATACGCCTGCTTTAGTAGGTGCAGGTATTACCGGTGTCTGTAAAAACGATTTGGTTTCAGATGCAGAATTTACATATGTTCTTTCTTTATTAGGAAGCTTCGGTCTTGCAGAGGCAGTACCTGAAGCCCTTATGGATGCTGTTGTTTCAGTAAGCGGAAGCTCACCTGCTTATGTGTTTATGTTTATTGAAGCTATGGCAGATGCTGCAGTTGCCGATGGAATGCCACGTGCACAGGCATATAAGTTTGCCGCACAAGCTGTTATGGGAAGTGCAAAAATGGTACTTGATACAGGAAAACATCCCGGTGAATTAAAAGATATGGTTTGTTCTCCTGCCGGTACTACAATAGAAGCCGTAAGAGTTCTGGAAGAAAAAGGCTTTAGAAGCTCAGTTATGGAAGCTATGAAGGCATGCACAGCCAAAGCAAAAGGATTATAATATTTGACTTAATATTTCAAAACATAAAAAACCGGACTAAAAAGTCCGGTTTTTCTGGTTTAACGTGAATATATTTTCTACAAAAGATTATAATGCGAAAGAACCTTCCTCACCATCAGCAGTGAAGTAAATCATTCCGTTTTCCGGCTGATAGTAAACATTTAATTCTTTTACTGTCTTCTTGTTGCTTGTTTCAAGTGCTCTAGCAACTAAATCAGCTGTATTTACCTGTCCGCCTGCGAACTCAATGATTACGTTCTGAACAGTCTTAGTAGCTGTTTTCTTTGCAGGTGCTTTCTTCTCAGCTGCAGGCTTAGCTGCTGTCTTCTTCTCAGCTGCTGCCTTAGTCTCTGTAGTCTTAGTAGCCGCCTTCTTTGCAGGTGCCTTCTTCTCAGCTACCGGCTTAGCTGCTGCCTTAGTCTCTGTAGCCTTAGTAGCTGCCTTCTTTGCAGGTGCCTTCTTCTCAGCTGCTGCCTTTGCTTCTGCTTCCTTCATAGCTGTAACCTTTGCCATTGTTTCTGCTGCTGTAGCTTTCTTAACTGCCATTTTTTAATCCTCCATAATTAATACGTATAATAATAAAATATGTCTAAAGATGTCTTCATTTGTTTTGCAAGCTTGATATTAGTCCTTTTTTTTCCATTTTGCAAGGTTTTTAATTATTTTCTTCAACTTTTACCAAGTAAAACAGAATAATTTTCACTTTTAGATACATTTTGCACAATAAAATCGACTGTTTTTTTCACTTTTTTTAATTACTCATATTCCCATAACATTCCGCAATATCATCCAGACAACCATAATTATCGCAAAAATCAAGACAAAAACTCGCTTAATCAGCGTAACTTTCACGACAAATATGCCATCCTTAATATACCTCACCGAGCCTTCAACAAGCAACCAGATAATAAGGCCGTATATGGCAGGTGCCATATAATTATTTGATAATGCCTCCTTTAGCCTGAAGCTTAGAAGTTCAACCGAGAAATGCGATATTCCACAACAAGGGCACTTAATATGAGTAAGCTCATAAAGCGGACAACCGATTCCGTGTCCCGTGTATTTTAAAAATAATGCATAGCAGAGTAAAACAACTATTGCTATTGTATATGACAAAAACAGCTTTCTTATTCTTTTTTTATGTAGACCGTCAATATTCATATACATATTCCCCATTCACTTACAAAGCAAATGTCTATCGCAAAAATCCCCCTGACGGGGGATTTTGCTTTAGCAAAAGAGCTTTATCCAAACTCTTCATAATATTATTCCAGATTTAAAATTATGTCAATTAAATGTCATACAATGTTAATTTTCGCCCTGAAGTGCATCATATCCTTCTTCACCTGTACGAACCTTGATAACATTTTCAACACCATATACAAAGATTTTACCATCACCAATCTTACCTGTATAAAGAGCTTTCTTAGCTGCCTTGACAACATTCGCAACAGGAACCTTGCTGACAACAACCTCAACCTTAACCTTAGGAAGCAATGTCATTTCCATCTCGACACCACGATAGTACTTTGACTGACCCTTCTGAGCACCACATCCGAGAACCTGTGTTACTGTTATACCTGTTACGCCGGTTTCATTAAGAGCTTCCTTGAGGTCTTCGAATTTGCTCTGCTTACATATGATAGTAATCTTTGAAAGTTTAACATCCGAAGCAATATTTGGTGATGAATCCATAACCTGAACAGGTACTGCCT
>CALZHV010000123.1 GCA_945787485.1 uncultured Lachnospiraceae bacterium | reverse complement strand
AGGAACAGACGGATGCGGAACAAAGGTTAAGCTTGCAATGATTATGGATAAGCACGATACAATCGGTATTGACGCAGTTGCAATGTGCGTTAACGATGTTGCATGTGCCGGAGGTGATCCGTTATTCTTCCTTGATTACATCGCATGCGGAAAGAATTATCCTGAAAAAATTGCAACTATCGTAAGTGGTGTTGCAGAAGGCTGCGTACAGTCGGAATGCGCTCTTATCGGAGGCGAGACAGCAGAGCATCCGGGTCTTATGCCTGAGGAAGATTATGATTTGGCAGGTTTTGCAGTAGGTGTTATTGATAAGAAGGATTTGATAACAGGAGCAAATATTAAAGACGGAGACGTTTTGGTAGGTATCGCATCAAGCGGTGTTCACAGTAATGGATTCTCATTAGTACGTAAAGTATTTGACATGACAAAGGAGTCATTGGATACATACTATGATGAATTAGGAAAGACGCTTGGTGAAGCTTTACTTGCACCAACAATTATATATGTTAAGGCATTAAAGTCAGTTAAGAATGCAGGTGTTACTATAAAGGGATGCAGTCATATTACAGGTGGTGGTTTCTATGAAAATATTCCGCGTATGCTTCCTGATAATATTACTGCCGTAGTTGACAAGAATTCATACGAAGTGCCTGCTATCTTTAAACTTATGGCTAAGAAGGGCGATATCGAAGAGCATATGATGTACAATACATTTAATATGGGTATCGGTATGGTACTTGCAATTGATCCTGCTGATGTTGACAAGACAATCAAAGCTATAGAAGCTGCAGGTGAAAAAGCATTTGTTATCGGAAAGACAAAGTCAGGTGAAAAGGGAGTAGAATTATGCTAAGAGTTGTTGTGATGGTTTCGGGGGGCGGAACCAATCTTCAGGCAATCATAGATGCAGTAGCAGATAAAACTGTTACAAATACACAAATCGTAGGTGTTATTAGCAACAATTATGGTGTTTATGCTCTTGAAAGAGCAAAAAATGCCGGTATAGATTCCGCGGTAGTTTCTCCTAAGGATTTTGAAAACAGAAAGGCATTTAACGATGCATTGCTGGAAAAAGTAAACAGCTACAAGCCTGACCTTATAGTATTGGCAGGTTTCCTTGTTGTTATACCGGAGAAAATGATAGATGCATATGAAAATAAAATAATAAACATACATCCGTCGCTTATTCCGTCATTTTGCGGAACCGGTTATTACGGATTAAAGGTTCATGAAGCTGCACTTGAAAGAGGTGTAAAAGTTACCGGAGCTACGGTACATTATGTGGATAAGGGAACTGATACGGGACCGATTATTATGCAGAAGGCTGTATATGTTAAAGAGGACGACACTCCTAAGACATTGCAGCAAAGAGTAATGGAGGAGGCAGAGTGGAAGCTTTTGCCTGCTGCGATTAATAAAATTGCAAACAGTTAAATGGAGGAAATATAAAATGAAAGTACTTATAGTTGGTGGTGGCGGAAGAGAGCACGCAATAGCACGTAAATGTAGTGAGAGCAGCAGAGTTACAGAGCTTTTTGCAGCACCGGGAAATGCCGGTATTGCAGAACTTGCAACATGTGTGGATATATCTGTTATGGATAGTGAGTCTCTTATTGCATATGCTAAAGAAAAAGCTATAGATTTAATAATTGTTGCACCTGATGATCCATTGGTTGCAGGTGTAGCTGACGATTTGGAAAATGCAGGCTTTAAAGTATTCGGACCAAAGAAAAATGCAGCGATTATAGAAGGTTCAAAGGCTTTTTCAAAAGATCTTATGAAAAAATACAATATTCCATCTGCTGCATATGAGACATTTGATGACCCTGATGCTGCAATCGAATATCTTGAGACAGCAAAGATGCCTATTGTACTTAAGGCTGATGGATTAGCACTTGGAAAAGGTGTTTTAATTTGCAATACACTTGAGGAAGCAAAGGAAGGCGTAAAGACTCTTATGCTTGACAAGCAATTTGGAAAAGCAGGAGACAGAATCGTAATAGAAGAATTTATGACAGGAAGAGAAGTGTCTGTGTTGTGCTTCTGTGACGGAACAACGATTAAACCTATGGCTTCTGCTCAAGATCACAAGAGAGCAAAGGATGGAGACAAGGGACTAAACACAGGTGGTATGGGAACATTTTCACCAAGCCCATTCTATACAGATGAAGTAGATAAATTCTGTAAGGAAAATATCTACCAGGCAACTATGGATGCGATGAAAGCCGAGGGAAGAGATTTCAAGGGTGTATTATTCTGCGGACTTATGCTTACACCTGACGGACCTAAGGTTTTGGAATACAATGCAAGATTTGGTGATCCTGAAGCACAGGTTGTATTACCACGTATGAAAAATGACATAATAGATGTTATGGAAGCATGTATAGACGGAACGCTTGACAAGATTGAACTTGAATTTGAGGATAAGGCAGCAGTATGTGTTATTCTTGCATCAGACGGATACCCTGAGCATTATGAAAAGGGATTTGTGATTAATGGATTAGACACATTCAAGGATAAAGAGGATTATTATGTCTTTCATGCAGGAACTAAAAAGACTGATGCGGGCGTTGTTACAAACGGAGGTCGTGTTCTTGGTGTTACCGCAAAGGGTGCAGATCTTTTTGAAGCAAGAGCAAATGCTTATAAGGCTACAGAATGGATTGAATTTGAAAACAAATACATGAGACATGATATAGGTAAGGCTATTGATGAACAGTAAAAATGTCTTATGCAGCATCTAAGAAAGAAGGATGAGTATGATATTAACGGTTGATTTTAACAGCACCGAAGCAATTTATATACAGCTGAGAAATCAAATAATCATAGGAATCGCACAAGATAAAATAAAAAATGGTGAATCACTGCCTTCGGTTCGCCAATTGGCAGATGAACTTGGAGTGAACATGCACACCGTTAATAAGGCATATGATTTACTTAGAAATGACGGGTACCTTACACTTGACAGAAGAAAGGGTGCCGTTGTTTGTGTTGAAGTGAATAGCAAGGTAAATCATATCGAAAATATGAATGACGGAATGCGTATGATGGTAGCGGAGGCAATCTGCAAAGACATAAGTTTGAATGAAATGCATCAGTTAGTTACGCAAATGTACAAAGAATTTGGTGAATTTCAGAATGGAGGTAACAATGAGGCTTGATTATACAGGACAGGCATATGAAATAATAGACTGTGCTTGCGAAATGGCTAAAGAAAATAAACACGCCTTTGTTGGAAGTGAACATTTATTATATGGCTTGCTTGCCGTAATAGACAGCGCTGCGTGGAGAGTGTTAGATGAAGCAGGTGCTGATATTTCAATAGTAGAAAAATATTTAGACAGTGAGCAGAAGCTTGCAAGAAAGAAAAAGGATTACAAGGATGCATATTCACCAAAGCTAAAGCTTGTACTTGAAAATGCACAAAAGGAAGCCGTTCGCCTTAAAAGTGATATGGTAGGCTCAGAGCATCTTCTTCTTGCAATAATAAAGACAACTGATTGTGTTGCGATAAGACTTCTCAATGCAATGTCAATTAATATACAAAAACTTTATGTAGATATAATGGCGACTTGTGGTGTTGATCCCAATATTGCAAAAAAAGAATTTTCTGCACTTAAAAATCCTAATCAGAAGAAAAAGTCAAATACATCTACATTAGAACAATTTAGCAGGGATTTGACAAAAAATGCTGCCGAAAATCTCATGGACCCTGTAGTTGGAAGAACTGCAGAAATTGAACGTGTAATGCAGATTTTATGTCGCAGAATGAAAAATAATCCTTGCCTCGTAGGTGAGCCGGGTGTAGGAAAAACTGCTGTCGTGGAAGGACTTGCACAGCTTATAGCTTCGGGAAGTGTACCTGAGCTTTTGGCAGAAAAAAGAATACTTAGTCTTGACCTTTCAGCTATGGTTGCGGGCTCAAAATATCGTGGTGAATTTGAAGAAAGAATTAAAAAGGTAATAAATGAAGTACGTGCCGCAGGTAATATAATTCTGTTTGTGGATGAGCTTCATACGATAATCGGAGCAGGTGGCGCTGAGGGGGCAATTGATGCTTCAAATATATTAAAGCCTGCACTTTCAAGAGGCGAGATTCAGATGATTGGTGCAACAACACGCACGGAATACAGAAAATATATCGAAAAAGATGCCGCACTTGAGAGAAGATTCCAGCCAATATATGTTGGGGAACCAACAAGAGAAGAAACAATAGAAATATTGCATGGATTAAAGGAAAGATATGAAATGCATCATAATGTTTTCATAACAGATGAGGCAATTTCGGCCGCAACGGATTATTCTATCAGATATATTAATGACAGATTCCTTCCGGATAAGGCAATTGATTTGATTGACGAAGCAGCATCAAGAAAGAGACTTGGACTTTTTTCAGGAAATAAAACTGTTTTATCTCTTGAGGAAAGATTAAGTGATTTAGAGGATGAACTTGAGGAAGCAATTGTATGCGAAGAAATGGATACAGCTTCAGAAGTAAAAAAAGAAATTGACAGAACAATCAAAAAAATAGAAAAAGCAAAAGAAAAGATTAAACTCAAGGAGGATGGTCTTGAGGTTGATGAAGAGGATGTGGCTAATGTTGTTTCGGTATGGACAAAAGTCCCTGTTACAAAGCTTACACAATCAGAATCATCAAGACTTCTTGCACTTGAGGATATTTTGCATAAGAGAGTTGTTGGTCAAAGCGAGGCTGTGACTGCTGTTGCAAAGGCAATAAGACGAGGAAGAGTAGGACTCAAGGATGCAAAGAGACCAATAGGCTCATTCCTTTTCCTTGGTCCAACAGGTGTAGGTAAAACAGAGCTTTCAAAAACACTTGCTGAAGCAATGTTTGGCGATGAAAATGCACTAATCAGAGTTGACATGTCAGAATATATGGAGAAACACAGCGTATCAAAGATGATAGGCTCACCTCCGGGATATGTCGGATTTGATGAGGGCGGACAGCTCAGTGAAAAGGTTCGCAAAAATCCTTATTCAGTTGTTCTTTTTGATGAAATAGAAAAAGCACATCCTGATGTGTTTAATATGCTTTTGCAGGTATTGGATGATGGTCATATTACTGATTCACAGGGTAGAAAGATTGATTTCAAAAATACGGTTATTATCATGACAAGTAATGCCGGAGCTCAGAGAATTATAGAGCCAAAGCATCTTGGCTTTGGTACAGACAGCGATGAAAATAAAGAACATGACGATATGAAGGCAAATGTTATGGATGAGGTTAAGAGAATGTTTAAGCCTGAGTTCATTAACAGAATTGATGATATCATTGTGTTTAAGGCATTATCGAAGGATGATGTTAAATCTATATGCTCACTTATGTTAAAGGAACTAAAGGTAAGAGTAAAGAAACAAATGAATATTACACTTACCTACGGAGATACACTCAAAAACTATATTTTTGATAAAGGATATGATAAGAAATACGGTGCAAGACCGCTTAAGAGAACAATTCAAAATGAGATTGAAGATGGGCTTGCTGAGCAGATTCTTGCCGGCAAAATAAGTGCAAATGACACGGTAAGAATCACTATAAAGGACAATAAGGTTGAATTTATCAAGAGATAGAAAATACATTTATTTATTGTAAAAAAAGTAAAATTTAAGCAAATAATCTTCAAATATTTATAGAAAAAAAACGTCATATATTGTATAATTAAGTTGCTGATTTTATTTGTTTACAAAAATTAAAATTTGCTGGTTTGATAAGCGTTTAAATAACTTGATGGAGGAAAAATCAATGGCAGTTATTGAAGAATTGATTCGTGAAGAAGAGACAGGAGCTCTTAGTTTTGGTAATTATAGTCTTGATGTAAAGACAAAGAAAGATGGATTTAACTATAATGGTGATGTTTATAAGATAAAAACATTTAAAGAAATTACAAAGCTTGAGAAAAATGGTATGTTCGTATATGAGTCAGTACCCGGAACTGTAGTCCATAATTTCAGGGCAACTGACAAAGCCGTTAATCTTGTTGTGGAAGGATTAGATGATGCTCAGATAACACTTGAGCTTGAGGCTGAAAAGGATTACAAGATACATATCGATAAGGTTTACGCAGGAAAGATGAAGACAAATCTCGGAGGTAAATTAAACCTTAGCGTAGAACTTGGAAATGGCAAGTTAGTAGATATTCTTATTGAAAAACAGTAATTTATATAATAGGAGATTTTATAGTGGCAAAAGAAAAACAGGTATTTTTCTGTAAAGAATGTGGCTATGAATCTGCTAAATGGTTAGGACAATGTCCGGGCTGCAGAGCCTGGAATACATTTGTTGAAGAAAAGATTACAGTGGGCGCTAATAAGCATTCATCAGGCAAACTGAGAGATGCTGTAGCGCCTACTAGTATTTTAGACGTTACCACAGCAGATGAAAGTCGTATTAAAACAGATATTAATGAGTTAGACAGAGTATTGGGTGGCGGAATTGTAAAAGGTTCACTTGTCCTTGTGGGTGGCGATCCGGGA
>CALZHV010000122.1 GCA_945787485.1 uncultured Lachnospiraceae bacterium | reverse complement strand
ACCATTTTGTTTTTTGTTGGATTATAAACAAGTGCACCACTGCAATTTGGACAACGTACTACCATCTTTTTCTTCCCCTATCATACATTTATTTAATATATATAGTTATTATAATGAATTTATATAGTGTATCAATAAATCAACATTTCCTTCTATGTCCATTAAGCTGCTGTTTATGCATATATCATAGCTGTCTAAGACACCCCATTTTTTTGAAGTATAATAATTGTAATATGAAGCACGACCTTTATCTTCTTTTGATATTTGTGCACGTGCCTTATCTTCTGTTAAATCAAATCTGTTTGATACGGTTTTGACTCTTTCATCTACGGGAGCATAAATAAAAACCTTGAGTAAATCAGGATTGTGTCTTAACACGTAGTCTGCACAACGCCCTACAATAACACATGGACCGGCATCTCCGATTCGTTTGATTGTGTCATACATTGCCTGAAATGCCTGCTGATTAAGATTTGTCTGATAACCTGTGCTTGTAAATCCATAGCTGTAAGGATCCATTACAAGAGAATATAAGAAGCTTTTGGATGGTTTTTCATCAAGACTCTCCAATAGACTTTCACTCAAACCACTGTTTTTTGAGGTTTCATATATTATTTCCTTGTCATAAAAAGGAATATCAAGCTTTGCAGCAAGCTGCTTACCGATTTCACGTCCATTACTGCCGAATTGTCTTCCTATTGTTATTATTTTGTCCATAAAATCACGCTCCTTGTTAATTATATGATTATATATATGTATAAAAATACAATAAAAAAAGGTAATAATAAACAAAGTTATTATTACCTTAATAATATCATTTTTTGTAATTATAATCAAATTTTTATCATATTTTTTCAATATTTATCATATTTTTTTGCTATTTCATTAAATTTATTCAATTATGATTAATATTAACCTCTAATGATTTATATGTTCGGTCTGTTTTCGTTTTCATCATGATTTCATTGTAATCATTTTGAGCTAATACAGGCTCTAACCTGATATACATTTCATTTTTTTCAAACTTTGTCTTTATGGCACGAAGTCCGTCCTTGTAGCCGAGCATTTGTCGGAAATTTATTGCCTCTGAAGAAAAATTTAGTGTTCCTTCTACAAACTCTCCCAGATCATAGCTTGGAGCAATAATTGTAATATTTGCTCCCGGGAAAAGCGATAAGTTAATATTATAATCTTTGTGCAATTCAATAACAATAATATTCCTTATTCCTGCGTCATATAGAGGTTTAATCGGGGTATTATCGCACAAACCTCCATCCTGATAGTAATTGCCGTCTATCAAAACAGGTTCATACAATACCGGAAGTGCCGTTGATGCAAGCATTATCTTTTTTATGGTTTCTTTATCATAATCACATAACAATCTGTATTCACATGAAACAGGCATTGTACTTACATTACATATTGTATTATATATTTTGTAAGAACAATTACTAATTTTAGAAAAATTAATATATTTTTCAACAAGATTAAGCATCTCATCTCGTGAAAAATGATAATTTTGATTTTTTACCATTTCAGGATCTATATCAAATATAGTCTGTAGATTGATGTCATTCCATGCATTGTACATATTATCTATATCATCCATAGCGTACAAAAGGCAGTTAACGGCACCAATAGACGTACCTGATAAATATTTTATATTATCGAGATATCCGTTTTCTTTGAGCGCTTTAATAACACCAATCTGATAAGCGCCTTTGCCACCACCGCCTGATAAAACCAAACCATTATTCAATATGCTCAACTCCTTACTTTATTTAGGTGCCATTAATTTTTTGACACCTTCCTTTAAGCCGTCTACTGTAAGTGGATACATATCATATATTTGTGCAAGTGTGTTTTCTGCTTCCATCCAGGCAGCAGTATTTAAGTCACCATGAAAACGTGGATTTAACCAGATTGCTTTTTTGTATTTACTTCTTAGCAGCTGATTCCACTCATATCCGCTTCTGCCGTCATTAGGTCCTCTGTAATTACCATTTAAATCAAATAATTCTTCAGGGGCCATCTGCGCATCACCTACAATAATTACTTTGTAGTCTTTATCGGTTTTTCTAAACAATTCTTCTAAATCAATCCAGTTACCAATTTCGCATTCGGCATCTTTATATACTTTGCTGTAAATACAATTATGAAAATAATAGGTTTTAACGTCTTTAAAATGATTTGCTTTATGAACAGCCTGAAATAAATTATTACTCAATTCCGCAAATGGCATCATTGTTCCGCCACAGTCAAATAATAAAAGTAATTTAACGGAATTTTTACGTGGTTTATCAAATTCAAGCTGTAAATAGCCGCCGTTATTGCAAGTTTTTTTAATTGTTTCATCTAAATCAAGTTCGGTTTTGGCAATATCAAGCTTTGTTGAAAATTGACGCAGTCTTCTAAAAGCAACCTGAAACTGACGGATATTCAAAGTTTTATCATGTCTGAAATCTTCATATTTTCTTTCACCCAAAACCTGAAATGCGGATTGCATACCTGTCTGACCGGATACACGTATTCCGCCGGGATTTCGGCCATGATGACCAAATGCAGAGCCGCCACTCGTTCCTATCCAGTGATTACCGCCATTATGCTCCGTATGCTGCTCTGAAATTCTTTCGCGAAATAATCTTTTAGTTTCTGCCATTTCTCTTTTTGCATCGAAGCTGTATATATCAGCGTTTGAATTGGTTGTATCCATCTCACCCTTATCAAGAAATTTTAAGATATCTGCAGGTACTTCGTCACCTGAATGTATATTTTTAAAATATTCCATAAATGCAAGGTCAAATTTATCATAATCTGATTCAGTTTTAACAAGTATCATTCTGCCGAGATTATATAAACCTTCCAGGGATGAATGAGCAAGACCTTTATCTAATGCATCCATAAAGGTAATCCATTCAGTCATTGAAACCTTAAGTCCTTTGTCACGACATACATATAAAAAGTCAGTAAACACTAATATAATCTCCTCTTTTTAATGATATCCATGTCCTCGTCTTTTTTTATTAATACACCTAAAAATGGCATTGTCTCTCTTATTTTTTCAGGCTCAATTCCACCTAATATAAGAGCGTTTAACCAATCGATAAATTCTGATGTACTTGGCTTCTTCCTTAGATCTTTAATATCCCTTATCCAATAAAATGTATCTAACGCATTTGATAAAAGATTTTCGTCTATATTATCAAAATGAACATCTACAATTTCTTCCATTTCATTTTTTTCCGGGAAATTAATGTAGTGGAATATACATCTTCTCAAAAAAGCATCCGGTAATTCTTTTTCGGCATTAGAAGTAATAATTACAATAGGACGTACCTTAGCCTTCACAGTTTCCTTTGTTTCGTGAATATAAAATTCCATTTTATCAAGCTCCCATAAAAGGTCGTTCGGGAACTCAAGATCTGCTTTGTCTATTTCGTCTATTAGTAATATAACCTGCTCTTCCTCTTTAAAGGCTTCACCGAGCTTACCAAGTTTAATATATTGTGAAATATCATCTACATTTTTTTCATTAAACTGGCTGTCATAAAGTCTTTGTATTGTATCGTATACATACAAACCATCCTGTGCCTTTGTAGTTGATTTTATGTTCCAGATGAATAATTTCATTCCAAAAGCATCACTTATTGCCTGTGCAAGCATGGTTTTTCCTGTTCCCGGCTCGCCTTTTATTAATAATGGTTTTTCCAATGCTCTTGCAACCTCAACTGAAGCCATAAGCTCTTTTGATGCTACATATTGCTTAGAACCTGTAAATTTCATTTCACTCATTAATTATCTCCTTTAATGTAATGTTATTCACGAATTTGTCCGTTTCCGTAAATTATATATTTTGTTGATGTAAGTGCAAGTAATCCCATTGGACCGCGTGCATGGATTTTTTGTGTTGAAATACCTATTTCGGCTCCAAATCCAAACATAAATCCGTCTGTGAATCTTGTTGATGCATTTACGTAAACACATGCACTGTCTATTTCATTCAAAAAACGTTGTGAGCTTTGATAGCTTTCTGTAATAATTGCTTCTGAATGACCGGTACTATATTTATTAATATGCTCGATTGCTTCATCGAGTGAATCTACAACTTTTGCAGAAATAATTTTTGCAAGATATTCTGTACCATAGTCTTCATCAGTTGCAGGTACTACGTAATCTGAAAGGGTGCGGGCTGTTTCATCGCCCCTTATTTCACAATCATTCTCTTTTAGCATTTGTGCTATTTCTTTTACTGCTTTCGGTGCTATATCTTTATGAATAACTAAAGATTCACATGCATTGCATACACCTAATCTTTGAAGCTTAGCATTTTTAATTATAGGAACAGCCTTTTCAAGGTCGGCATCTTTATCAATATAAATATGACAATTTCCGGTACCTGTTTCGATTACCGGTATAGTAGCATTCTCAACAACTGTTTTGATTAGTCCTGCTCCACCTCTTGGTATAAGTAAATCAACATATTTATTTAACCTCATAAATTCTTTTGCAACTTCTCTGTCTGTATTTTCTATAAGAGAAATTGCATCAGGAGTAATATTACATTCTGTCAAAGCTTCCTTTATTGCATTAACTAGCGCTATATTCGAATTAATACAATCACTGCCTCCTCGCAAAATAACGGCATTACTTGTTTTAAATGTAAGAGCAAAGGCATCAACGGTTACGTTTGGTCTTGATTCATATATTATTCCGATAACACCGATTGGCACTCTTTTTTGCCCTATTAAAAGACCGTTAGGTCTTTCCTTCATCGAAATAACTTCACCTATAGGATCTTCAAGTGCAACCACCTGTCTTATTCCTTCGGCAATACCTTCTAATCTTTCTTTTGTAAGTTTAAGCCTGTCCTGTAAAGAAGGGGACATTCCGGCTTTTACGGCATTTTCCATATCTATATCATTTGCTTTAATTATTTGTTCGGCATTTGATAATAATTTTTCCGAAATATGAAGCAATGCATTGTTTTTTTCAATTTGTCCAAGCACTACAAGCTGTCTTGATGCAAGCTTGGCTTTTTGTCCAAGATTATCTAAATATTCCATTACAAACCTCCCGATATAATGATTTGTGGTTTTATATCATTTTTTTCCTGTGGTATTTTATCCTTTATTTGAAAGCTGTAACATACTGCAATTGTATTGCATGTTTCATGTGCTTTCAAAAATCTATCATAATAACCTCCGCCATAGCCTATACGTCCGTTATCCTTGGAAAAAACAGCACCCGGCATAATGATTAATGTATTTAAGCTGTAGTCAGGTTCAATATTTCCGATTGGTTCAGGAATATTAAATCTGCCGGGTTTTAAATCATTTTTACCTGTATAGCGGTAAAATGCCATGTTATTACCTTCGGTCTTAGGAATAAAATAATTTTTTCTTTCGTCATAATATTTTGAAAATAATAATTCAACATTTACTTCGTTTTTTATTGGCATGTATATGCAAATGTTTTTTGATGATATATAACGAATGTCTGATATTATCTTCTCGCATATTTCTTTTGATGCCGCATATACTTCTTCCACGCTAAGACAGCTTCTTACAGATAATACCTCTTTCCGCAATACCTTTTTTTCTTCTGATTTTGTTAGCATTTTTTCTTCTTGTTAGGGATGTCCTTAACATGTGTTATGGAACCATCCTTTTCTTTTATATCAACATTTTCCAAAGTTCCTCTGAGATTCCTTTTAAAATCTTCAACATATTGTTTTCGCAATGCTTGTTGTTCTTCTTTTTCTTCGGCCGTTAAGCCTTCCGGTGTCTGGCTTTTATGATATAACTCATTTATTCTTGCTATCTTTTCATCTGTCATGAATGTTTTTTCCTTTCAGGCAGTTATATTATTTTAAATATCCCTTATTTACAATGAAATCCAAAATGTCAAAAGAGTCATCTTTTCTGGCTACAAAAAGAGTTCCTACATCATTACCATCGATTAATTCATTGATAAGGTTTAAATCAGCAGCATCGATTATTGCCATATCTGCACCTGAATCGGTTGCAATTCGTGCTGCTGCAATTTTGGTAGACATTCCACCGGTACCGTAATTTGTTACGGCTCCCTTTGCCATCTGTTTTAATTCATCTGTTATTTCTTCAACAACAGATATTTTGGTTGCATCTTTATTTTTGTGCGGGTCATCTGTATAGAAACCGTCAATGTCAGTAAGCAATATTAATAAATCAGCCTTTATAAGGTGAGCAACTATTGCTGACAATGTATCATTGTCGCCAAATTCAATTTCTTCTGTTGCAACAGTATCATTTTCGTTTACCACAGGTATAACATTTTGCTGCAGCAATTCGTTCATTGTATTTTCTGCATTATGTCTTCTTTCGGAATCTGTTATTGCGTCAAATGTAAGAAGAACCTGTGCAGCCATATGATTGTATTCCATAAACAGCTTCTGGTACATCATTATAAGCTGTCCTTGTCCTACTGCGGCACATGCCTGTTTTAATGAAACTGTTTTTGGTTTGTTTTTTAATC
>CALZHV010000121.1 GCA_945787485.1 uncultured Lachnospiraceae bacterium | reverse complement strand
GTGTTGTCATAAATAATCAACTCCTTTGCAGTACAACAAATACCACAAAGGAGTTAGGATATCCAGACCAATTATGAAATTTGCCTAAATCTATCAATATAATCAAGTTATGGGGACAACTTTTGATATTTTTGCAATTTATGTCCCCATAACTCCCTAATTTCAAGAAAAATCATCAAAATTGTCATTGCTTTTCATAACCGAATAAACCAGTTTATTATTTCAAGTGGTTTTATATTCTTTTTGTAAATTTGCTTTACCGGGGCTGGTAAAATTTTGATAGGTTGCGTAAAAAACAATCGGAATATTCTTTCATTGTTATTTGTGATATTTCTATGAATATATAAAATAAATCTCGTTTCTGTTTTTTGGAAATATCGAACCCAATGATATATTATCTAAAACTTTTGAGGATTTTTTAAAATTAACAAATAGACGGCAGTGCATGATGAAATGAACAAAAAACTCAACTCAACCGAACATTGGTCCGAAAATGTATTTTAAGGCGTTTTGCATATCTGCAACGCTTTTCGGATTATATTGTTCGATGATCTGCTTTGTGAGGCTCTCACCCGGCGTGCTTTCCTTTTTCTTTCCATTTCGTCCATTCCTTTTCTTTTTTCTTTTATTGTAGCACACTTTTACGCAAATGCAAAAAGTGTGCAAGTTTTTTGTAACTTACACACTTTATTTTACAATCTCAAATAATGGGTACAGATTTTTGAAAATTCTGTACCCATAGTTGAAAAGACAAATTAAAAATATTATATAGAACTTGTTTTCGGAATTTTTAGTTGCTTAATATTTCTTTAAGTTCATTTAATTAACGTCATTTATCTCTTTGATATCTAAAATATCTTTATATGATTCAGCCAAAAGAGGATATCTTCTAAGCAATTTGAAAATCTCTCTTTCAGTCCACCAGTCAATTTTATATTTTTGACGCAAAGACTCTAAATGATTAATTAAGGGCGCAGTAACTGTAGATGATACCATTAAAAAAAATCCTGTTGCTCCGTGAAACTCAATCGTATCACGAATATCATTGACATTGCTTTTGCCAACACTCTTTTGATATGCTTTACATTGACAAATATAAAGTGTTTCGTCCGAAGTATATATTAAAATATCCCGTCCTCCATCTGCATTATTCGCATTTCCCGCAAGACGAACTCTTGACGTAGGATATAATTGCTCCAAGAGATCTGCACATAATTCTTCGAACCTTGAATAGTTGATAGGATATTTCCATGAAAAATCTCTATTAGCTAATAAAAGTGCTCGTTCTTTTTGATTGCGATCCAAGATTTCTTCTTTTTCCAAATCCGCAATGCCATGATGAAACCATCCCGTTATAACCCAAATTTCCTTGCCTGAAATAATGTATAATCGATTACTTTGACATAATAATTTGTAATTTAAAAATTTTCTTTCTTTAATTATCTTTTGCACAGTCTTCCATTCATCATTGTCTATATAATTATAAAATGTCCTGTCACATTTATGCTGAAGAAGTAATTTACCATGAACGCCATCGACCACCTCATAGTTATACTCTTTTAATAGTTCATCTGGATCGTAAACTCCATTATTGAGATATATGCAAGCAATTTTGTTATCGTAATAACATGCATGTTCTTCACGCAAAACATAATTATGACACTTTTGGTTTAGGCAACTAATAATATCATCATCAGAGATATTAACGTTCTGATGAGAAATGGAACCTATTATCATCCCATGCAAACCCATAGTTACATTGAATAATTCAAATGAAGCTACCGCCTTGTCAATAATTCTATTTTTATCAATTACTCCGTTAAAATCATTAGATTCGAAAGTAATTGCTGCACCACCAATTTTCCCATCAATCAATACATGCTTAAATACATTAATATATACAGGCTCCATAAAAAACAGCTTCAGCAATATGGCCATACTTTCTGAAAACAATATGTATATATCAGATTTATCACCAGGAGCAATAGATGGATTTAATACCCAATTGATCTGATATTCCAATTCGTTCTCGCTAGAAAAATCAAATGTTATTAAATAGGAGAAAGCGCATCTAAAATCAGGCGAATTTATATAAATTTGCAAACCGTCTAATTTCTCTACAAATTCCAACTTAACTACACTTTGATCATGTAGTAGGTTAATTTTCTTTTTGATATCTTGGGCAATACTCAATCTATTATTTATGTACGCACATACAGTATCACTCGATTGTTTATATATATCCTCAATAGAAATATCAGAGCATTTCTTGATGTCAAACCAAGTATAGGCATCATTCTTCAACATATAAACATATTTATTTGCATGACAAAGAAACACATAATGCACATCATCATTATGCGGTTGATTATAGATTTCTTTCTCAATAAAAAATGATACACCTAATTCTTCGATTTGTTTTTTTATTTTTCTTTTTGCTCCAATCAATGTTGGTGTTGTAACAACAGGAAGAGAATATATAAGTTGATTGTTGTGTTTGTCTAAATGTTGGCACAGCAAAAACTCATGTCCATTTGTTATTAGAACCGAAACACTTATCATATTGTCCTCCTAAATGTTTTTTACATTGAATACTTGGTATTTAAATATTAAAAATCTCTATAGTCTTTTTAACGAGTTTATCTTGTCGTTTTTGAAACTCTTCCTTTTTCCAAGAAGCTATACTTGCTACGGTTCTTGTCATTATATATGGTGATACCGTATATATGGGTATTTTTTCTTCATATTTTTTGTCATCCAAAAGATTATTTAATTCACGACCAATTAGTGTTAAATTTCCAAGATAATTTCGTTCGTTTTGATCTAAATCTATACCGTCTTTATCATATAACTTTCGAGCTGCTATGTGTTCAGTAGAAATATCGGCGAATTTCACAGGCATAGAATTATCTCTAAGTAATATTTCGGAAACTGTATATTTTTTCGATGTGTAAAACAGTTCTAAAAAATACAATAAATACTTACTTGATGTTGTTGCTTGTCTTGAGTATATTTCGTGTTCAATTTTAGCTTTAAAAATATCAAATGAGCCTTTTTGAATAATTTTTGTATGACATTTTTCTGTACATAATTGATAATCTGTTGGTGTGTTACTAATCAATTTGCTGATTTCAAAATACAATGATGCTATCGAATTGGGATGCATTCCGCCCATTGTTTTAGCAACAAAAAAGAATTTTGCCATAAGTACAGTAAGAAAATTAATGATTTTGGTTCTTAGTTCTTCCGTTGGTACTTTAAGAATATTAAGAAATACTGGAATAGCATATTCGTTTTTTAAACCTACAACTAAAGAATAATACATATCTTGTATTTGTGTATGAATTCCATCGATTGGTATATTTCCTTTGCTTAGACTTCTACACATAATAACACTTTTATGTAGCAATCGTATGCTATTTGCTAAATCCTCTTGTTCGTCATTAGATATTGCACGTTTGCCATAGCAGTTTAATATATGTTTTTCGTATAATTCATGCAGCTTACCTTTTGAAGGATACTTGTACAATATAGACATATAGTGCCAAATTAAATAATTTTTAGTTGAGTTGCCTGAATCAATCAATATATCATCCCAGATTTTTTCACACTCCGAAAGCAAAGCGTTATTGGTAGATAACAATTCTAATGTACGAGCTTTTAACAATTCAGCGGGTGTAAGTAAAACACCTCTATCATTGACAATTTGATATAATGCATAGCTATATCCGAGTGTTGTAGACTTGATAACAACAACATTAAGACTATCTGCAGAAATATCAATGAATTTTTTTATGTTATTTGCATACTCTGTTGTTTCAAAATTCTCGAATTTCTTTTCTAAATGTGAATATATACGAGAGTAAGCGACAGATATTCTTTTTTGTGATTCATATGTTGCTTGAGGGAAAGTTTCTTTAGGATCGTACACATCAATCAAATTAGCGATTGCGAATAAAGATGGATTATCATGGATTGATAATGTCAATCTTCTGCAGATGCTTCCGGAACGAGGAGCAGAGATCAAATAGTCTTCACCAATATTTTTCAAAACTGATAAAGCCTTGGCCTTTGTCCCATCATCCATCGTTGTAGATTTTTTTAGAATTAGACGATAGCATGCAGCAATAGTAAGCGTGAATGTCGTCAAGCGTTGTTGACCATCTACAATTTCGAAATGTTGACGAGAAGCACGATCTTCTTCCGTTAATCGTAATATCATTTGACCAAAAAAATGATCGTATTTATGTGTATATTGATTTTGCTCATAACAATAATCAATATCTTTTAAATAAGCATCCACTTCCTGTACTTCCCATACATAACAACGTTGATAATTAGGCACCTCAAATATATAGCCAAGCTGGCTGAACATTTCTTTTATTGTACAATCACTGCTGTTCATATATATTGTCCTCCTAAAACTTATGTAGTCCCATAAACTTGTAACGCCACATTAAACGCTTCTAAAAACTCCTCTTTTGTTGTAGGCTTTTCTTCGAGGGGAAATTCATGTATCAATTGATAACCCTTTAACGAATAAGCATTTAATGTTTTGATTCCTTCTTCGGACAGCATTGTTGAATCGTCACTAAGATACTGAAGCATAACCTCTTCAAGCTTTGAACTCTGCAAATCTATTCCAAGACGCTTAGCTTCTGTTGCAACTAAAAGCCCTGCGATATATGCTTTGTATTCGGAATAAGCTTTTGGATATTTATCAACCAACTGTGCTTTTAAATCAGATGTGTCATCATCTAACTGCACCGCAGCCATACCAATCAAAGCGCAACAATAATACACATCAAACTGGATGAATTTATTTTTATCTTTCGGGCCATGAGATCCTTCTTGAGCAATAATATTACTAAAAAAATCTTGTGCACTTTTTGACATCGTAAAATGCATTATATTTCATCTCCTTTATGTTGACGTTGATAAGAATCAAAGAAATCTATACCTTTATGAACAGTAATTTCTCCGGTTTCTTTTGAAGCAACAACTGTAAGATATTGTGAGTCTGCATTATCGTAAAATCTATCAGCGAAACGCTCTACTTCTGCAGACTGAACAAAAGCAATCATTTGATTGAAAACAACAGGAATAATTTCAGCAACAGCCTGACGTTTATCAAAGTCCATTTTTCCTGTTGGTGAGTCGATAACAAACGGAAATTCAAGTTCAGCACTTTCAAACAAGGTTCCCAAGAAACAATAACCTATGCTCAGGGTTTGACCTTCGCTAGCACCATCCTTGTTTTTGAGTTTTATGTAACCGTCGATATTTTCAATTTCTATGTAGTCGTCTGTTATCACCCGACCAATCTTTTCGTTTGTCTTTTTTATTATTTCTTGCTTTAATGCATAAGTTGCTTGAAGTTTAATTTCTTCAATAAGTCCCTGAACGATGTTTTTCTTACATAATGCCGCATTGGTTTTTGTTGTAGATGCAATCTTAATTTCATATTCTTTATCTGCAATACGAGCCTTATGAAGATTATTTTCTTCTGTTAATGTTTCATCATTCTCATCTCTTGATTCAATTATCTTAAGTAACGCTTTTGCTTCAGATATTTTGCTAATCAAAGTTTCAATTTCTTTTTGAAGCTGTTCAACCTGCGGACCACCAGCCTTAATCAGCTTGTCATCAACATCAGCAAAGCGAGCATTCAGGCGTGTTTTTTCTTCCTGTAAATCTCCGAGTTCATTAAAAGCAACCACTAATCTATCGTCATATGAACTATCCATTAAAACACTTTTTATATTATTTAAAACAGCCTGATGATCACTGCCGAGATATTTGTCGGCATTTTTCAGTATAGCGGCCCTCTCTGCATCTCCAATGCATCTGTCACAAACACATTTTTCTGCATGTGCAAGTTCGGTGAAAAAGTCTTTTGAACTGCTTTTTGGTAACTTCAACTTTTTCATTGTCGCACCAAGTTCATACATGCGTTCGCATAAAGCTTCGCTTATTAAATACGGTGTTTTTGCTAATGATATTATTTCAGCAACTTTTACATCAATATTGCCACGATTTTTTTCTTGTTCCTGTATAATATCATTTTTCTCTTTGTTGAGAGCTTCATAATTTTTATCAAATTCTTGACGCTGTTTTTCTTTTTCTGCCTTGTCCTTTTCAAAACTTGCAATGTTGGCATTGTATTCTTTTTGCTTTTTCTCTAAAACAGCAATACTATCTTGTATTTTTTTGCGCCTTGAACGAAGGTTGCTTAATGAACCATGAGTTCCTTTGCCGCCTCCTTCAGCATTCTGTATTTCTTGAAGAATGTTGTTATTCATCGCTAAAATAGTGTCAAGTTCATCGAGACGATACAAATAGCGAATTGTTTCGTCTGCTTCATTGGATTCTCTATCCATAGATTTTTTTGCTTGCTCACCATCAAACACAAATCTACTAACAAACTCTGATGTAAAAATACCTTTCAATGTTTCAGGCAAACAAAGTCCAGGATCTCTTCCACTTGGAGGAGAAAGCGTTTCAATTTTTGCTACACC
>CALZHV010000120.1 GCA_945787485.1 uncultured Lachnospiraceae bacterium | reverse complement strand
AAGATATAAAAATAATTTCTTCATGGCATCACTCCTTGAAGAAATTATTTCCATATAGTTATTTAATTATTCATACTATTCAATAGTTACATTCTGAGGTAAAAGCTGATCAAATACTGTAACAAATGTATTACCCGGATTCATACTAAGCTGTGTGCCGTCTGCATGATAATACTTAACAACACCATTATCCTTTTTCCATATAATATTCTCATATTCTCCGTTCGTGCAGTAGATAGCCTGTCCACCCGGATTCCAATCTATAAGCTGTAAGCCGTAGTCATCAATCTGTGTATATTGGACAAACTGGATAATAACATTTTTGTAGCTTAACTGCTCACCTGTCTGGTCATCAATCTGTTTTTCACCATATTGGAATCTGTAATATCTCTTGTCTTCTGCATTATATTCAAACCAAGGCTTTCTGCTTTCACTATAAGCAGTTGTTATCTTATTGGCAACTTTTCCTGTTCCAAGGTCTTTATCTTTGTAATTAAATTTGAACATATCCTTGTCATATGTGCTGTCATGCTCTGTTGAATATCCCATATATTCGATACCGGCAACTGCGCTTTCGCCGTTTGTATAACAATTGTGAGGAGCAACTCTTGACTCATCTCTGAAATACATAATTGTACTGAGTGCAGTAAGACCATTTAAATCAGGTAAATCTGAATTTGTAATCATTTCCTCAGCAAGTGTAGACCAGCCAACATGTCCATAAAAACCGTCATACATCTCTGTCATTTCAACATAATAAGGTCGTGCACTTCTTACAGGTCCTAATTTACCAACATTTGCATAATCTCTAAATACACATAAATAACGTGTTATGCCACCTTCTACAAGCATTTCATATGTTATATCTGCTTTTGAAATACCGGATTGAGGCATTGCATCAATAATATTGTTTATCATAATACAAAGAGGTCTTTTATTTTTCAGACTCTCATCAATCCACTCGCCTGTAAGGTCACTTAAAATGTAACCGTCTTTGTATAATACCTGCATATCCTCCGGACTGTTCATCTCGGGAACGGCCGATACATTGATAACAGGGTCAATTTCAGCAACATCATTCTTCTTACCACATCCGCTAAGTGATGTAAGTGCAATAACCGTTGCCATTGAAAGTGCTAATAATTTATTTTTCTTCATAATCTCTTGTGTATCCTTTCATATATAATATTTGTTCCTGTTTTTCTTCCATCTGCTTTCTTTCATCATCATCTATATGATCAAAGCCTGCAAGATGAAGCATACTATGTGCTGTTAAGAATGCCAGCTCTCTAATAGGAGAATGGTTAAACTGATTAGCCTGTAAAGCAATTCTATCAACATTAAGTATTATATCACCGAACAAAAGCTCACCCGTATCCTGATTAAAATAATCAAGGGGTGAATCTTCTACATGAGAAAAATCACCGGGTGTGTTGTATGAATTCATAGGAAATGATAATACATCGGTTGGAGCATCTATTTCACGGTACTCTTTATTAATTGTCTGAATGCCGTTATCATTCGTGAAAATAACATTTATTTCACATTCATAAGGACAATTAAGATAGTCAAGACTTGCATCTATAACTTCGTTTACAACCTCAATATATCTCTTTGGCATTTCGTCATCGAGTTCATTTTCAAAAAAAACACTCATATATTATACCTCATTTTCAAATATTTATCAAGCTTATTGCCTGTTTGAAGATTTTTGTACTTTTGCTTTGTTTGAGCGTGCTACACGTGCATCGTATTCGTCGTATGCATTTACGATTTTTTGAACTAAAGGATGACGTACAACGTCTTCACTTGAAAAGTTTATTACAGATATTTCATCAATGCTTTTTAATACTTTTAATGCAACTTCCAGGCCTGATTTTGTGTCCTTTGGTAAATCTTTTTGTGACAAATCACCTGTTATAATTGCCTTTGAACCAAATCCGATACGGGTTAAGAACATTTTCATCTGTGCAGGTGTTGTATTTTGTGCTTCGTCTAATACGATGAAGGCATTATCAAGTGTTCGACCACGCATGTAAGCAAGCGGTGCTACCTCAATCAGACCTTTTTCCATATTTTTAAGAAAACTTTCAGCACCCATTATTTCATATAATGCATCGTACAATGGTCTTAAATACGGGTCAACCTTGCTTTGTAAATCTCCCGGAAGAAAACCAAGCTTCTCCCCTGCTTCTATTGCCGGACGGGTTAAAATTATTCTGTTTACCTCGTTATTTTTAAAAGCAGTAATTGCTTTTGCCATTGCAAGATATGTTTTACCTGTTCCGGCAGGACCAACCCCAAATACTATCATGTTTTTGTCAATAGACTCAACATATTTTTTCTGTCCCAAAGTCTTTGCTTTTACCGGTTTTCCCTGAATTGTATGGCAAATTATTTCCTTGTCAATTTCACTTACTGCACCTACATTGCCTGTTTTGGTAAGTGCTATTGCATAATTGACATTTTGATCGGTTATAGTTGTATTGTTTTGTGATAATTTAATAAGCTCTTTTAGTACTAAGACAGCGTTTTTAACACTTCCTTCATTGCCTACAAGCCTGAGTGTATCATCTCTTAAAACAATAGCTATATGATAGTTTCTTTCTAGTGCTTTTATATTTTTATCAAACTGTCCAAACACATTTTGAATATGTTCAGCAGGAATTGATATGCTTTCGGTATAAGAACTCATCAATTTTTACTCCTTGTGTTCATCTAATTCTAATCGTACAGGAAGGCCAACTTGCTCCTGCACTTCGATATCACCGTATACAATACATTTTTTATCAACAATGCTTATTGTAACACTATTTTTTCGTATTTTCATCCCCTTTTTGGTTAAATCATCTATATATTTTTGTAATCTTTTTTTGGCTATTTTTTTAATCTCATTTTCGGTATAAGTCTTTTTTTGGGGATTGTAATATTTAACGGTTGTTTTTGTAATATATATTGGTAAATAAAAAGAAGAAGTGATTTTTAAATTTTTTGTTGTACTAATAAGTTCTGTGTTTTTTTCTGATTTTATTTTTATTGGTGTATATAAATATGGACCGAACCCAAAGCTTAAATACTTTTTTTCTTTATAGTATTCCTTCTCATAATAATTCATTTCAATTGAATCATCATAGGTATATGTAACAAGTCCATATATAACAGCGTCTGAAGACACATACATTGTTTCGGTCTGTTCTCCGTATTCATTTAATAAATCAACTTTTCCCGTTACTAAAATCTGCCCTTTTTTTATTTTATCACCCTGGCTGCATAAAGCTGTTCCATTTTTTACAATGATTTTATCTATAATGCAGTCCTTATCAGCTTCAATGTCGCATATTTCATTGGACATTTCATTTATTTGGTAGGGATTTTCACTGAAGTTGATAATAAGGTTAGTACCTTTTATTGAACAGTTTATCCAAGACATTTTACTATATTTTTCACGTAAAGCGACTTCTAATGCTTTACAATCGTATTTTTCTTTTTTTATGCCATATATAGGCTGTGTTTCATTTATAAAGTCAACAATCTCCTGATCAGTATATATTTCCTGACCAATAATTTCTATATGCCAAAGATATAATGAACTTATGTAAATTAGAAGTATGCATACAAAAAAACCAATTAAAAAACCTATTCTTTTTTTGTATTTTTTTATTATGTTAGGAATACCGAGTGTTGAAGTGATTTCAATATCCGTTCCGGTTTTAAGTATTATTTTTTTTATTTTTTTTATGTTTTTTTGAGAAATATTAAATGAAACAACATCTTCAGTCTGTTTTATTTTCCAGATTTCTATATTATTTGTTTTACATAAATACAAAAAACGAGTTGCTTTATCATCATTTGCTATTCCGATTCTTATATATCCAATTATAAAGTTCCATAATATTGAAAGCATATATTCCATAACTAAATGACGTATATTATTCTTTCGTTATAGAAGTTATATTGCCAATAATAATTATATCCGATGATGAAATATTATGTATTTGCAAATTATCGCCGGTAACAATTATGTTATATTTTTTTGTTCTGATTTTTATTGTTTTTTCTGATATTGATAATATATCATTAAAATTATCAATACAAAGCCTATCAAAATTATTAATTAATATATTGGTCATTTATATAAAATCTTTTTATTTATAAATATGGTTAATAGATTTAAATTATGACATAAGAGTAAAATAAAAAGACTACCACAAAGTGATAGTCTTATATTATAAATATTAACTTATTTATATTTACGCTTTCTAGCAGCCTCTGACTTTTTCTTACGCTTTACGCTTGGCTTTTCGTAATGTTCTCTTTTACGAATTTCCTGCTGAATACCAGCTTTTGCACAGTTTCTCTTGAATCTGCGAAGAGCGCTATCCAAAGTCTCGTTCTCTTTAACGATTATATTTGACATACTATCCCTGACCTCCCTCCAGTTGCGTGATATTTTCGTGCTTAAACAACTGTTTGGGTTAACTTCCAAATTGCACAACTATGATTATAACATATTTTTTTGTTTCGTCAACAAATATTTTCAAAAACTACTTAAAACTACTTAAAAAACACTTAAAAATTTGAAAATAATTAGTGTGTTGTACAAATATGATCGATAAGACCATATTCAAGAGCCTGCTGAGCTGATAAGAAGTTATCTCTCTCTGTATCTCTTTCTATTGTAGCTATATCCTGTCCTGTGTTCTCACTTAACATTTTATTTAATTTTGCACGTGTTTTAATTATATGGTCTGCATGAATTTTCATATCAGATGCCTGTCCCTGCGCACCGCCAAGTGGCTGATGAATCATTATTTCTGAATTTGGTAAAGCATATCTTTTACCTTTTGCACCACATGAAAGCAAGAATGCTCCCATACTTGCAGCCATTCCAACACATATAGTTGAAACGTCGCATTTGATATAATTCATTGTATCACATATACCAAGACCTGCTGATACAGAACCACCCGGACTGTTTATGTAAAGACTTATATCTTTTTTTGGATCCTCTGATTCCAAAAATAATAACTGAGCAATAACAAGGCTTGCAGTTGTATCATTGACCTCATCTGCAAGGAAAATAATACGCTCCTTTAACAATCTTGAATAAATGTCATATGAACGTTCGCCTCTGCTTGTTTGTTCGACTACGGTAGGTACTAATGCCATTGTTTTGACCTTCTTTCTGTTTTTTTTGCATTTTATTCTACAACATCTGAGTTTTCAGAAGTCTCTTCATCAATAACAGTCTGATTTGATTTTGGAGTAATTACATATTTATCATTTTCTATTTCATATTGTAGATTTCCATATGTCATAAGTAATTCTATAACATGATCTTTAGCATATGTAATTCTTTCCCAATCTCTCGCTGATAAAAATGAATAATCATCTTGATGATTATATGCTTCTAATACAGGTACAACACCTATTACGGTGTCTGTCCAATATACGTAAGTTGGTTCAACTTTTATATCTTCAACCTTTGTAATGATTTCTCCATCAATTGCCTGCTTGGAAAATCTAAAGTCTGTAATTATACCCAAATCTTTATTTACTCCGTCATATCTCTGACTGGAAATGAAATTACCGAATGAGTATACAACGTATCCCTGTCTTGTTGTTCCATCCGGATTTGTAATGGTTCTTACATCAATTGGTTCAACTACATGAGGATGTCCGCCGAAAATAACATCTGCTCCTGCTTCAAATAGACCATCTACAACCATTTCCTGCCATGAATCAGGAACCTCAGTGTATTCTGTTCCAAAATGTATTAAAGGACATACAAAATCAACTCCGGCTTCATCTAAAGCCCTGACTTTTGAATACATTTCTTCGAGCAAATCTTCTCGATATGTTTCTAACGTATTTATACAATAAGGTGCTTCTTCAGGAACAGGAAGTCCGTTTGTACCATAAGTATATGCTACAAAACCAAATGTAATGCCATTTATTTCAACTATACACAGCTCTTCATTTTCTTCTTTTGTTTTAAAAGTTCCTGTATGTTCCATACCGATACTGTCAAGATAATCGATAGTCGCATATATTCCGTCTTCCCATGAATCCAAAGAGTGATTATTGGCAGTCTGGAGAAAATCAAATCCTATGTCTTTCAATGTATCAGCAAGACATTCAGGTGCATTGAACATAGGATATCCGGAGTAACCGAGTACACCTGTCATTGCACCGTTATTTCTTCCTGCAAGTGTAGTTTCCAAATTTCCTATTGTCATGTCAGCATCACATAAATATTTTGATATATATGTATAACTGTCATCTACACTGAAGCTGTCTGTTTCCTGATTGTAGCTTCTTTCAATCTGCCATTCATGCATCATGATATCACCAACAACAGTTAATGTAACATAATCAGGTTCTGTATTTATTTTAAAATTCGGATCATGCATTTCCGGGACATTCTTTATATATATGGAAGCAATGTCGCCATCTGCAATTGAATAATCTGCACTATTGTCAGGACAAATAATTTTTTACTATCGTATGCTCGCATGCCTAAAACAAGCATTGTAATTATTATAATTTCACATGCTAATATAAGGCTTAATATAATATTATTTTTTCTAAGCTTTTCTTTTCTTATCTGTTCTTTTCGCAGAGCTATTTTTTCTTCTCTCGTCATATGTTACACCTTTCATGAATTTAAATTCACTATATAAGTGATGCGAATTATGATTGTTCCCCTGTTATTTTATCC
>CALZHV010000119.1 GCA_945787485.1 uncultured Lachnospiraceae bacterium | reverse complement strand
TGTATCAAGGAAGCAAAGAACGCATTCTTTTCAGTAGCACTTATTGTTGGTGTTATTACAATTATTGTGGGTATTTGTATTGCTGTATATAAGTATTTGACACCTGATTATCTTGATGATTTTGATGATTTTGATGATGATTTTGATGACAGCTTCTTTGATGAGGATGAAGAGGAACTTACTGAGGAGTAATACAATTAAGAGGAGCTCTTTATTGAGCTCCTTTTTTTGTAATTAAATAGGTAAATATGGAAAAAATTAGAAAAAGAGTTTTTAGTATTATTCAGATTGGAAATAAAACAGATGCTTTAAGCAGAGGTTTTGATTATTTTATTTCTGTAATTATTTTGTTAAGTGTCAGTGTAACTTTTATGCTTACATTTGAACAACTGGAATATTTAAAAGATGCACTTGGATATATTGAGTTTGGTACGATTATTATATTTGTAATAGAATATATTCTAAGATTATGGACTGCAAAATATTTATATAATGAAGAAAAACCTTTTTGTTCAGCATTAAGATTTGTTGTTTCATTTTATGGATTGGTTGATTTGCTTACAATTTGTTCGTATTTTGCGCCTTTCTTATTTTCAAACGGTATCGTTGCACTTAGAATGCTCAGAGTTGTCAGGATAATGAGATTGTTTAAATTAAATGCTTCATATGATGCATTTAATGTTATTACTGATGTTTTGAAAGAGAAGTTCAATCAGATTGTATCATGTGTTTTCATGATATTTATATTAATCCTTATGTCTTCGCTTTGCATGTATAGCTTAGAGCATGATGCACAGCCTGAAAATTTTTCAAATGCATTTTCAGGAATCTGGTGGTCTGTATCGACAATGCTGACGGTAGGTTATGGTGACATTTATCCCATTACAATTGGTGGAAAAATAATGGCTATTATTATTTCATTCCTGGGTGTAGGAATTGTTGCTATTCCAACAGGTATCATTAGCGCAGGCTTTGTAGAATATTATACAAAAATTAAGACAGGTGCTTTTTCGGACACAGATGCAGATTTTCTTGTAATGGAGATAAACAGCGAGCATAGTTTTTGTAACAAAAAAGTTATGGATATTGTGCTTCCTGAAGGACTTTATATTGCTGCTTTAATAAGGGATGAGGATGTATTTATTCCAAATGAAAATATTATCATAATTCCGGGTGATATTTTGATGATAGCAAGTACGTCAGGCAAAAATATGGATGCATCTATAGAAGAAGTTAATATAAACCAAAATCACTCATGGATTGGAAAACGTATAAAGGATTTAGACATTTCAAGACAATTATATATATTGATGATAAAAAGAAATGGTGTTAGCATGAAACCGTCTGCAACTTTTGTTTTACAACAGGATGACAGGTTGATTTTTTTGGATAAAAGAAATGTAAAATAGGGGGATAAGGCAATGAAATTAAAAAATGATGATTTTAACAATGGTTATGATTCCGGTAACGGGAATACAGAACCGGGGTTAAATGGTTCTATGGACAGTAATAATGTTTACAATAATCTTAATATAGAACCTGAGCTTAACAACTCAACATATGAAAATAATATTAACGGACAAAATGCATATTATGCAGATCCTGTATTTACTCAGCAGGAAAAACAAGAAAAGAAATCATTTAATATTTTAGACCTCTTTTTAAAGGGTGGCGGAGGCTCAGCTGCAAGACCAAACTGGAGTGCTATTTTATGTCTGATTATAATAATTATTATGATAGGCTCGTCTTTTTCTTGTGTATCAAAATATGCGTCGGCAAAGAAAATTGTTAACGAGGGAAATAAAATAGTAGCTACAGTTACAGATGTAAATACACATTACCGAAGAAGAAGGAGTAATAATTACTCTGTATATGTTTCGTACGAGATAGAAGGAGTAGAATATAACCATGTGTATTTAGGTAAATTTTCACAGCGTTATTATAAAGGAGAAGCACTTACGGTATATTATGATTCTTATGACAAAAGTCATGTGGTTACAGACAATACTCCTTCTAGGTACATATATGCAATTATTTACCGTGTTTTGTTAATGGTTTTAGCTGCAGTTGCCATGGTTAAAGTAATTAAGAATCCTGATTATTCGACGAAACGTTTAGCTGACAGACTTACAAGAGGCAGGTTTAGATTATAGGGAACTTTAGAGTATTCATTATCGTTTGATCTGCAAAAAATAACATAAAAACAGAACCTTCTTTTTGAAAGTAATAAGCTTGTTGTCATATTGATAAAATTGATAATCATTTTCATAAGAAGGTTCTTTTGTTATTATAATAATTTTGCTATTTGCTCCTTATATGGTCCAAAATGTTCATCTACCAAGCCAAAATCTTTGCCTTTGTAATTCCATAAACAACGTCCTATGTTGTATTTTATAAATACGCTGTTTATGTCCTTTAACCAGCGAAGAGCATCATCAATTTCTGTTCTGTCGATTACTCCGTATTCTCCGCAATATAATGGTGCATTATTCTTTTTTGATGCTTCAATAGCAGTAGAAAAGAGTGCCTCAAATAATTCAGGTCCAACACAGGTAATTTTTTCGGAAAAAATAGCACCCATGCATTCTTTTGCAAATTTTTCGCTTTTTTGACGATAGTTTTCTAAGTCGTCCGGATAGGATATGTCTAAATCATCAGGCATTCCATCAAGCCAATACGCTTTTTGATGAGTAAAAATTAATGGATCATAACAATGGAAATTGTATACAATTTTATCATCATAAGGAGCATCTAATAGTTGTACACTTGTGACATTGTTATAGCATACACCACCGACAACAATATATGTATCAGGGGCGATTTTTCTTATTCGTCTGATTGCCTTATCGGCTACTTTGTTCCATGCACTATATACTTCTTCTAAAACGATTTCATTAAGAAGCTCAAATGCAACTATATCACTGTATTTGCCAAAATGCTTTGCCAAGTTTTCCCAAAGAACAAAGAAACGTTCCTGCAAAACTTCGTCATAGAAAAATGCTTCTCTATCCATATCTTTTTTTAATGGGTCAAATGAATATCCGTAAACTTCATGAATATCTAAAAGCAAATGAAGATTATATTTTTTACACCATTTAATAGCCTGCTCGATATATTCATATCCGCTTTCTTTTATTGACCAGTCATCATTTTCGATGACATTATAATCTACCGGTACACGAACATGGTCTACACCGAGTGCTGCAATGTCTGCAAAATCTTTTTCCGTAATAAATGTTTTAAAATGATTGTGGTCATATTCGTCAAATTGTGAAAGCCAGCCGCCTAAGTTTACGCCTTTTTGAAATCCTTCAAATATTCTCATTTATTTTCTCCTTTTTATACGATTAATACTTGTTTTGATTTTACGAAAAACGTAGCCTTATTTTATATCAAAAAAATGCCAAGTATTGCATAAAAATGCCAAAGATATTATAATATTATCATCAAAAAATATATGTGAAAGAGTTAGATATGGAAAAAGATTATGAAAAAATGAAAATGGAAGATGACAGTTTTCAAGGAACTCTTACAAAAGATTTATTTATTAAGAGGGAAGAAGAGCTATATCATACCACATATGACAAAGAGTTAAGTTTTTATCAGGCGGTTAGTTCGGGAGATATAAAAAAGCTTGATGAAATGTATAATGAAAAAATGTTTTATAAAAGTGAAAACGGAAAGCTGTCAAAGGATCCTATACGAAATGTCAGATACCATTTTCTTGTTACTTTGACAATGATAACAAGATTTTGCATTGAATCAGGAATGAATGAACAAAATGCATATGGTCTTAGTGATATTTATATCCGAAAAGCAGATGAGATAAACAGTATTAGGGAATTGGAAAAATTGCATAAAAAAATGACATATGAATTTGCACATGAAATGCATGTTATAATTAAATTAGGAAACTACAGTGTAGCTATGCAAAAAGCACTTGATTATATTTATAATCATCTTAATGAATCAATTGATATAGAAGATATTGCACGGGCAGCATTAGTGAGCAAAAGACAATTATTCCGAATATTTAAGGAAGAGCTTGATACAACTCCGGCAGTGTTTGTAAATAAAAAGAAAATTGAAAGTGCAAAAAATATGCTTTTATATACTGAACTTTCGTATGTTGAAATTGCAAATAATTTGAGCTTTTCGTCTCATTCACATTTTATATCTATATTTAGAAAGTATGAAGGTAGTACGCCTAAAGAATATAGAAAGTTAAATTACAGGAAACATTTTATAAATAAAGTATAGTATATGCTATTATATCTGTTATAATATTTGTTATATAAAAGGTAAAAAAGGGGGAGATTAATATGGTACCGGTTTTAAGCTTTGTGTCAATGGTTGTTGCAATAATAATATCTGTTATAATACCTGTTTTAATGTGTATAATAATAAAAAAGAAGTATAATACTTCGATAAAAGCATTTTTGCTTGGCTGCGCCGGATTTTTTGTTTTTGCAGGCATTTTGGAAAGCACGATAAATCAGATTGTATTGCTTGTTTTACCTATTGGAAAAACAATTCAGGGAAATATTTACGTGTATGCGCTATATGGCGGATTGGCAGCGGGTATATTTGAAGAAACGGCACGATTTTTAATTATGAAGTTTCTTCTTAAAAAAGAATACAAGAATCCGTTTAATTCAATTATGTATGGTGCCGGTCATGGTGGATTTGAAGTGATGTTTTTGATAGGAACAGGAATGTTAAATAATATTATATATTCTGTGCTTATCAATACAAATCAAATATCTGTTATTACAGCTACATTACCTGCAGAGCAGCAGGAACAATTTGAACTTGTTATTAATCAGTTGATTGAGCTTAAACCATATGAGTATTTCGTAGGATTTATTGAAAGAATTCCTGCCGTTGCCATTCATATTGCTTTATCTGTAATTGTTTGGATAGCAGTAACAAAGAAAAAAACATGGCTTTATCCTGTTGCAATAATCCTGCATGCACTTGTTGATGCGGTATTCCTGATAATTGGAAATCAAATTAAAGATATGGGATTAAATTCATTACTTGTTGAACCGTTTGTATATATTTGTGCAATTATTTTATGTGTATTTGCTGTTATTCTTTGGAAGAAAAATAAAATGAAGGAAATTGACATAAGTGAAAATGTAATTAACGAAAGTAAATAAGGAGGCTATACTTGGATAATAACGTAAAAGATTTAGTTATTGTGGGAGGAGGACCGGCAGGTCTTAGTGCTGCAATATATGGAAAACGTGCAATGCTTAATGAAGTGGTAATTGAAAAAGATATATATAGCTGTGGTCAGATTGCTGTTACTGACAGAGTGGATAATTATCTTGGTTTGTACGGTGAAAGCGGATACGGTCTTGCGATGAAATTTAAAGAGCATGCAAAAAAGCTTGAAGTTCCATTTTTGGAAGGAGAAGTAGTTAATATAAAGGATGGCGATGTAAAAGAGCTTGAGTTAAAAACGGGAGATAAGCTTTACACAAAAGCAGTATTTATAGCTACAGGTTCAAGACATAGAATGCTGAAATGTAAAGGTGAAGAAAAACTTATCGGAGCAGGAGTTTCATATTGTGCGACCTGTGACGGAGGCTTTTTCAGAAATAAGAAAGTAGCTGTTGTCGGCGGGGGTGAAGTGGCATTACAGGATGCTTTATACCTTTCAAATATTTGTGAAAAGGTTTATCTTATTCACAGAAGAAATGAACTAAGAGCAAGCAAAAATTTGCAAAACAAGGTAACTGGATTAGCTAATATAGAACTATTACTAAATTGCGAAGTAGAAGAAATTGTAGGAGATTCGGTTGTAGAAGCAATTAATATCATAGATAAAACATCCGGAAAAAAAGACTGTATACAAGCTTCGGGTGTGTTTATAGCAATAGGAATGGAGCCTGGTACAGAAATTGTTAAAGGTGTTTTAGAATTGGATAAATCAGGTTATATAATTACGGATGACTCATGCAGATGTAGTTTGAATGGTTATTATGCAATAGGAGATGTAAGAACAAAACAGCTTAGACAATTGGTTACAGCGGTGGCTGACGGAGCAGTGGCAATTTCTTCATATGAGCAGGATAACTTGATTTGAATTTATTAAAATAAAAAATAGGAGATTTACTCCTATTTTTTTTTATAAACTGCGGATAACAGGGTGCTGGTGTCCGGTGGACACCGATAAGCACGGACCGAGGCGGGAGCCGAGATAAGAACCTCAGGTTAAAGGATATGTCCGCCTCTTATAAAAAAAAATAGGAGATTTACTCCTATTTTTTTTTATAAACTGCGGATTATACGCATAAAAAAGACAATCATTTCTGATTGTCTTTTTTAGTGCGGATAACAGGAGTTGAACCTGCACGTCTGTTGACACTAGAACCTAAATCTAGCGCGTCTGCCAATTCCGCCATATCCGCTTGATTTATAATATATAAGCCATGTACAATGTACACGGCTTAAAGAATGTGAGCCACGGGGGAATCGAACCCCCGACAACTTGATTAAAAGTCAAGTGCTCTACCGACTGAGCTAGTGGTCCATGATATATATATAAGCTGGGCTAGTTGGATTCGAACCAACGAATGCAGGAGTCAAAGTCCTGTGCCTTACCGCTTGGCGATAGCCCATTAGTAACAAACTCACTCTTGCAAAGCTTAAGCTTATAAGAGGGTGGATAGAGGGACTCGAACCCTCGGCCTCCAGAGCCACAATCTGGCGCGCTAGCCAACTGCGCCATACCCACCATAAAAA
>CALZHV010000118.1 GCA_945787485.1 uncultured Lachnospiraceae bacterium | reverse complement strand
CATTTCTCTTTCGTCTTCAGCAAGTAATAATCTCATTTTACCTCCTACGGGTTACACTTCTTACAAGGAGTATAGCCCAATTAATGTTCTTATATTTTATCCTTGTTTTTTTCTATGTGTTTTTTGTATTGGAATATTATCGACAGTATCTTTATATGGATTACCCTCAAAAGACTCAATCTGAATGTTTAAATCATCTGTACAACATAAACTTAAAATGAACCTTAAATTTTTCTAATCATGTCCATTTTACTTCTTATATTTTTTCACAACATTATATCATATAACAGCAAACACAACATAACAAAGCGGACAAGTCCGTTTCCAATTTCCTATCAAAGAACTTTCCTATTATATAAAAAGAGGTCTTTGAATAAATCAAAGACCTCATAATATAATATGGCTATTCCTCTTTAAGCAGTTTATTACTGATTAACTTTATATAAAATGAAATACCTTCTCACGATTTTCAATACATAAAACATGCTATTAAATGTTTTCACTAATAAACTGCAATAATAAGAGGCAATTGCCTATTTAGCAAAATACATTGTTTAAAATACAGTTATGTAAAAAACATTACATTTTAACCATTTACAGATGAACCGCAATACTCACAGCATCCATTTGCATCCGGTATCGTTGTTGCACCACATGCCGGACAAACAACTGCCTGTTTTGGTGCACTGGCAGCTTTCGCTTCCTCTTTAATATTAGACAAAGTTTGCTTAATTTCTTCTGCCATTTCCATATAACGCTTATATTCTGCATTTGTTTCCGGATTTACATTAGCTGATATTGTTCCATTTGGATAAAGACATACTGCTTCATCATTAATTGTCATGCTCATTTGATCAAAATATGGATTATTAACATGGAAAATAACACTAATAGTATATTCAAATGAATATCGTGGAGGATTATAGCTTACAGTATTTCCATCGTTATCCTCTCTTGTTACTTCATCCCTATTTTCTTCAACATCAATTTCACAGCCTGTCACATCAGCAAAATCAACGATATCAGGATTGCCATTTTTAAACTCCTGTGCAGTGGCAATTGTAAATTGTGACTTTTCTTCATCAACATAAAACATTTCTCTTTTTCCTATTGTCTTTGTTGTATGGAAAGCAGCAACTTTATCCTGATTTGCCTCGCGATATTCAAGCTGAGCTTTTATTTCATCTACTGTGCTATGTCTTCTCTCATTAAACCAAGGTGAAAGCTTTGCTGCACAATCGCCGCACATATTTCCGTCTTCAAGCTTGCGATTACCAAACATCCCTATTTTCTCACCACAAAACGCACAATATTTTTTATCAAATAATCCCATATATGACCTCCTAAAATATGTTAATTACTGAATGTCATTTTCATCAAATACATCTCCACATTCAGGACAGAATTTAGGTGGATTCTTCGGATCAGCAGGCTCCCATCCGCACTTGTCGCAACGATATAATGGCGCTCCTGCCGGCTTCTTAGCTCCACATTCAGAACAGAACTTTCCTTTGTTAACTGCTCCACAGCTACAAGTCCAACCCTCTGCTGCTGCAGGCTCAGGCTTTTTAGCACCACACTCTGTACAGAACTTTCCTGTTACTGTTGCTCCACAAGAACACTTCCAGCTATCTGCTACAGTAGCTGCCTGCTGAACCTGTTGTGGTTGTGGCTGCTGTTGTTGTTGCTGTTGTTGTCCCATGGCAAATAAGTTTTGTGCATTCATTCCGCCTGCATTCTGAGCCATGCCCATTCCCATAAATGCCATTGCTGCACCTGCATTCTGATTTGCTGCTGCAGACTGCATAGCCTGTGACTGAGCACCAACAAGCTGAGCTGCTGCCATTGTAGGATTTCTGAATGCAGCATTTCTCTGAAGCTCCTTGATCATCTTCTCGTCTTCTTCTGAAGCCTTAACACTTGATACACCAAAGCTTACAATTTCTATACCTCTTAACTCGCCCCACTTCTTAGACAATACTTCATTAAGAGCATCTGCAAGCTCTAATGTGTGTCCCGGAAGTGCAGAATATCTGATACCCATCTCACTTATCTTTGCAAATGCAGGCTGAAGAGCAGTCATAAGTTCACTCTTTAACTGACCATCTATATTAT
The DNA here is from genome assembly GCA_945787485.1 of uncultured Lachnospiraceae bacterium. Classification (GTDB taxonomy): domain Bacteria; phylum Bacillota; class Clostridia; order Lachnospirales; family Lachnospiraceae; genus Coprococcus_C. Next base: position 4,677 of record CALZHV010000118.1, on the reverse strand, counting down.
CTCTTGTATATGCCTGTTGTACATTACCACATACGTTTGTGTAGAAAAGAATAGGATTTGTTACTCTATAGCTATACTCACCAAAACAACGGATAGCAATATCAACATCAAGACCTACATTATTGTCTACTACTCTGAAAGGTACAGGTGAAGGAGTGCCATACTTATTACCTACCAACTCTTTTGTATTGAAATAATAAACACACTGAGTCTTTGGAGCTTCTCCACCAAATGTAAACCTCTTTCCTATATTTTTAAATACATCTACTATATTTGAACCAAGATTTCCGCTAAACAATGATGGTTCTGTTGACATATCGTAAACGTACTCGCCGGGTTCAGCACAAATATCTACAACCTTGCCCTGTTCAACAATTATCATACACTGTCCGTCAGCAACAGCAATAACTGAACCATTAGAAATAATATTGTCATCACCCTTTGTATTGGAAGATCTTCTTGATTCTTTTTTAACACCCTTTACTGCAATAACATTTGCAGGTAATGCATCACAATAGAAATACTCTTTCCACTGGTCAGCCATAACACCGCCGGCTGCTCCGAAAGCTGCTTTAATAAGTCCCATTTTATCGTTCTCCCTTCATTTATTATAAGCCTTAATTATACTTAAATATTTATGCACACTATGCTTTAAATTATATCACATTATAAATATTTTTGAAGACATACCCATGACATTTTATACCTTTTTTCAGCATAATATGCACGTGCGTTAATTCGAGCTGCTTTCCTAATAAAAACAAAAAAATGTGTATCAATGACGGACTAATAATCCGAACCAAAGCTACACATTTTTCACTATATTTTCAGTTGAATAATAAACAAATAGTTTATTAATTTAATAGTCAGGATTTTCTATTAATCAAGATTTTTCTTAATTGCCGCCATAAGCTCATCATATGTCTCAAATGCTTCAAGCTCAGGATTGTCAGCCTTTATCTGCTCTGTACTCTTAAATAAGAATCCGGCTTTACTTGCATAAATCATGCCAAGGTCATTATGACTGTCACCACTTGCAATTGTGTCGTATCCAATAGACTGTAAAGCCTTAACTGTTGTAAGCTTTGACTGCTCACATCTCATCTTAAATCCTGTGATTTCGCCATTTTCGGCAACTTCAAGTGAGTTACAGAAAATCGTTGGCCATCCAAGCTTCTTCATAAGAGGTGCCGCAAACTGTGTAAATGTATCACTTATGATAATAACCTGTGTCATAGCTCTTAATTCATCAAGAAATTCCTTTGCACCCGGAATCGGATCTATCTTAGCGATTGTATCCTGAATCTCTTTGAGACCAAGACCATGCTCCTTTAATATGCCAAGTCTCCAATTCATAAGCTTATCATAATCAGGCTCATCTCTTGTAGTTCTCTTCAACTCAGGAATACCGCTTGCCTCTGCAAATGCAATCCAAATCTCAGGTACTAAAACGCCTTCCAAATCCAAACATACTATATTCATCATCAAATCCTCCAAATATACTTAATGAAACATGCTAGAATTATATAATATGATTAATTTGTTTTCAAGTTTATAATTTAAACTGTTATACTTATGCATTTCTATTTCCACACAATTTCAATATCAGAATCAATCTTTTTATCAAAATTAAAATCCCACTCTCCTGTAGGGGCAGGTTTAAATGATGGTTTTGCAACCTTGCCACCCTTAGGAACATTCTGAGTTGCAAAAACAGAATCATTATAAATAAATTTTACAATGTATTCATCTTTTTCGACAATTATCTCTTCCGTTGTCTGTTCCGTTGATATCGAAGGCACGTCCTTATCAGTTTTCTTAAACGCTTTTATAGTACTGCAAAATGAGCTAATAAATATAATAACAACGAGAACAGCTACAGCGACCTCAACGCCTAAGCCTATCATCTGCTTTTTATTATCTGACATATTATTCCTCCTACTTTCTGTTATGGAAAATGTATTCACCCTCAGTATCTACATGCAGCTTGTAATATCCCTTATACTCTGTTGTATCTCCGTCTATCCCCCAGATACCTGAATCCAGGTGATATACATATCCGGGCTGAAGTCTTACTGTTGTTTCAGCAGGAATGTGATTTGTCTTTGTCCATTCGGCAGCAACCTTTATATTGTAAACATTGTTATGTCCTGCCTTATCAACAAGCTTTATTACATATGGCTCAACCCCATGCCTTGATTCGAGTCGAAGTATATTTCCGTTTTGTAATGATACTTCACCCTCATTAACCAACACCTGACTTATATCCTGTGTATCTATTAAAAATTCCACATATTCTCCGTAATATGTTTCTCCGTTTCTAAGACCATCAACTGCTGCAAGTTCTTTATCTATTTTTATTTCCTTAACCTGTATGCCGTCCGTTTTTTCTTTGGTAGCTTCTTTTTGAAGATAAATTATCGCCTGTGCATTGCTCTCGCCAACTGTAAGATGATCCCTGTAATCTCCGTCTAACTCATTAGAAATAAGATATCCGCTGCAAGGTCTTATTACAACATCAGATGTATAATAACCATTATCACCTGCCTCACCTTCGACAGTATAAGGATTTTCAGGTGCAGGAAGATATTTAATGCTAAAATCATCCGTTACGGCAATTTCGTTAAAGCTCTCGTTTTCTTTAAATACAACTCTCGCAGTGTAATCTCCTACAGATGTCGGTACAACTGTTGTGTATGCACTGTCATCAGCTGTCATATTTTTGTATTCAACAACTGCCTTGCTTGTGTTATAGCTTCCGGATTTAATCTGTACTACAGGAGCCGCCCCACCATAATATGCATCATCTACTATCAATCTGGCATCTCCGTCATTACGTCTTGTACATTTTACATTAATTGTAGCCGTATCCGGCTCGTCCGGTAAGACAGCTTCCGCTTCAACTCCACCCGGATTAAAGGTTATGGTTATTGTATATTCACCCACTTCTAATGAGTTTAAATAACCTGCATTTAATACAAGCTTTTCATCCTTAATTGTATATTCTTCATTTTCAATTAATTGTACAGAACCGTTAACAATTGATTTAATTGTGTTACCGTTTAAATTGGCTATTATTTCTGTATCAGCTGCCGTTCCCCTTGCGTATGTCAAATCCGTCAAGGTAATTTCTGCATCTGAATAAACTACAATTCCCTCTGTATTCACATAAGTTACGTTACCAACATTGTCTTCAAGCTTTGCATATACTATGTAAATGTTATCCTTATCAAGGTCGACTCCATTTTCGTATATATTCCAGCCAAGACCCTTTTCAGCGATTTTTTGTTCCATTTCATCTGTCGTATATGTGACACCTTCATCAAAAAGCAACTCTGTTGTAAGACAATACGAAACCTTTGCCAAACCTGATTCATCATCCTTCGCATCAACATATGCAACCTTCTTTTCTTTAAAGAAAAGACCAAATGTTATAAAGTTCAAAAACTTTCCAAAAATGGTATCATTTTCATCCTTTATTGTTATAGAACCGGTCGGTGCAACACCATCCTTGTCAAACGCTTCTTGTACATCTATCGCATCCGTTTTTTCTCCTGTTCCTATATTCTGCAAAAAAATTTGCTTGCTGTTTGCCTCTACAGCTTCTGTTACAGCAACATTTTCTGCATAATATCCGTCAAGCTCCTCAGCTATTGCAAAGCCTGTTTCAGGTATTATTAGAGCTGTATTACCTTCTTTTGCCCAGACTTTATGCTCCTTTTCATTTATGTAATCTGCTTCAATAGTATATGCCTCATCAGGTACTTCCAAATATGTAATTTCAAAATCACAATATGCGGTAAACTCGCCATAATTATCATTTGCCGCAAATGTTGCTCTTGCCGTATATTCACCAATCTGTGTAGGTTGCTCCAAACTATATGACTCATCATCTGCATCACGGTTTTTGTACTCGACAACAACCTGTGTAATGTCATATGTAGTTGTATCTATCTGTGGTATAGGCAATACCCCTCCATAGCAGTAATCTTCTATAGAAATTGTTCCATTACCCGCATCAGTCGGCGTGGCTGTTTCCTCAGCAAATACAGAAACAGTCATAGCGTTAACCGTAAGTATGGAAGCTGTCATAATTGCTGCAAGCTTTTTTATTAATCTTTTCATTTACTACCTCCATTTTTATACATCCGTTTAATTAACCGGCTTTATTTTACGTTTATTAATCTTTTTTATAATATCGACTTGCTATCGCATTCAGTAAACATACGATTAATCAGTATTATTTTATTGTTTTATATTTTTAACAATTGTCTATTATTATTTTATTGTTTTTATTTTTAACATTTGTTTATTATTATCTTGTTGACTCATTATATGAAAAAGGGAAAAATAAATCAACTTTATTACAATTATGTAACATTTAGCACTTTGAACAAAACACCTCAAAACTCACATATTTTTATGTGGCGTTGCTTTTCCTTGCAAATTTCATATGTAACATTTATACTTAATTTTATTGAATTTTATATATTTACATAAATATCATTCAGGAGGATAAAAATGAAGGACGAAACAAAATGCCTGCACGCAGGCTACACACCAAAAAACGGAGAGCCAAGAGTTCTTCCTATTGTACAAAGTACAACTTATGTTTATGATTCAGCTGCAGAAGTTGCCGACATTGCTTGAGCCGCTTACACCGCCAAGGCTGTAGCA
>CALZHV010000117.1 GCA_945787485.1 uncultured Lachnospiraceae bacterium | reverse complement strand
TAGTTACGATTTCACTTTCGTCTTTTACTTTCGCATTTAACTATACACCTCAGCTTGTTAAAACTAACGTAAAGCTTAAAATCTTAAAGGGTTGTGATGTAATCATCACAACCCTTTATATATATTTCCGATATATATTTCGAAATCCGATACACTTGGCATTCGAAACATAATATTGTATATTTATTATATTTTAACAGTTTATTGTATCAGTAACGGACAATGATGTAATTCTTTTTGTCGGACCGTACACAGCAAGAAGTGCCGAACCGATTACAACGGCAAGAATAATAACCATTTGAGGTACCGGCAGACTCCATGCATCTCCCCAGTAATTGGCAATAATAAGCTTGTGAAAATATGCATTTACGCAAAGCCCTATCACACATCCGACCACACAGCCTGACACAGCGTATGTTATTGCTTCAAATGTTACCATTTTCGCAAGTTGCCTGTTGTCTAATCCAATAGCACGCATGATACCATACTGTCTGTTTCTTGCGGAAACGCTCATGGAAATGCTGTTTATAATATTAAATGTTGATATTAATGCTACAAACGCAAGGAAACCGTATACCATAAATGAAAATGCAAAATATGTGCTGTTAACCTCATTTTTTGATGCTCTTCTGTCACTGAATTTCATCAATGGATTTATCATATTTCTAAGCTTGTCAACTGACTCTTCACTACATCTTTTTGTAACCCTCACATCCACCACAGCATATTTATTTTCACCGGTGAGTGACGTAAATGTTTTCTCCGAGCAGATTACCGTTGGAATATCCGAGCTACTAAACGGACTATCTGACAATAATGCTTCCACTACAATCGGCTGTCCGTTGTACACTATTATATCTCCTAATTCAATAACGTTATTTTTGTCAAAAACTACCATACACGTATTAAACTCATCCCGAACCTTCTCTATGCTTCCGCTTAATTTTTCCTTTTTCGCCCATTTAAATTGTATGTCATCATATGAAATAAGATCTATGCTTGTTTTTCCTTTTAGCGGTTCAATCTCAGCATATTTATACATCCTTCCATAAACATATTCCATACCATCAATCTCACGTATTTGCTGACATTCCTCACTCGATATTTTGTTACCGTAATCCTCATAATATATTGATATATCCGGTGAATACGGTTTATTGCTTGTAAGAGCATGACCAATCCAGTCAATCATTACCGAAAAGCTCAAAAATAAAATGATGCTAAGTGCAAATGACCCTGTCATCAAAATAAGATTTTTCTTAACTGAAACCGCATGACTTATGCCCATTGCCGTATCAACCTTAAACAGCTTAAGCTTAACCGGTCTTTTTATTTTTTTACTCATATTTGCATTTCCTGATACTGCATTTATTGGTGATACCTTAGCAGCTCTTCCTGCGGGTGCATTTGCTGCTATAAGCACTGTAATTATGCCCATAATCGTACCAACGGCAATGCCGATAAAGCTTATTTTAAACACAGGCATGTTTGCCCATTCGCCACCGATTACATATCTTAAAATGGCACAAATTATCCACGAGCCAAGATTTGCTGCCACCACTCCTATTGGTATTGCAATTTTACACCAGTTAAGTGCCTCAAATCTGACAAGATTTTTTATTTGTCTTTTCCCTGCACCCACACATCTTAACATTCCAAAAAATTGAGTTCTTTGCGCTATATTACTATTCATGCTTCCTGATATCATAAGCACGCCTGCGAGCACAACCATCACAACCAGAATCATCGCAACACTATATAACCCCATAACATAATTTCCGCTACTCATGCCCATAATGCCTAGAACAGCTGCATTTTCATCAAGCTTATTATCATCCCATCCGTGAATTTCTCTGAGCTTTTGTATGTCTTTTTTGATATGTAAGCTTTTTTTAAGTCGAATATAACAGTCTATGTTATTTTGCTGCTGTTCTCCGACAATTTCAATCTGCTCGTCAGACTTGCTTTGCTCATATAAATTATTATATACATTCAAATTGACAACTCCGACTATGCAATCCTCAGCCAAAATCTCGGAAGTGTTTTTGACAAATCCACTTATAATATATTCTTTATTGTCTTTAGGAGCATTAATGATTACAGTATCTCCCTCTGTATAACCAAACAGTGTTTTTGCATTTTCTGATAAGAGAATCTGATTATCTGATTCAGGATATTTACCCGATGTCAGTGTTTCAGCCAATATATCCTCAAGCATTGTCCTATCTGCTCCTGCTATTACTATTGTCTTACCTGATAGACAATAATCTCCTTTTAAGCCTTCCGAAAGCCATCCCGACCTATCTATCTTTACTTCTGACTTAATCTGTTCTATTTCTTCTTCTGTTGCATTGATTATTTTGAAATACCAATTTCCATGTTCTTCTGTAAGCATATTTGTAGTATGTTCTATTTCTGCATCTGCAAGGCTAAATACACCTGTAACAAGGAATACCGCCAAAACGATACAGAATATTGTCATTCGATTTTCTCTTTTATGAAGTCTTGCATGCTGTCTTGCCAGCTGAAGATAATTTTTCATATTATATTCCTCCGATAATTCTTTATTAATATGACATTACCAAGCTGTCACAATACCATCTGAAACCTGTAATATTCTGTCTGCTGTAGAAGCAAGGCTCCTGTTATGAGTAATCATTATTATTGTCTGCTCATATTTCGCTGAAGTTTCCTTTAACAATGCTATTACTTCCCTGCTGTTTTTCGAATCCAGATTTCCTGTCGGCTCATCAGCAAGTATTATGCTTGGACGTGTATATAATGCTCTTCCGATTGCAACTCTTTGCTGCTGACCTCCCGAAAGCTGCGCAGGTAAATGTTTTCTTCTATCCTTCAGATTAAGCACTGTAAGAAGCTCCTCAAGATATTCCATATCCGGTTTTTGATAATCAAGAAGCATAGGGTAAATAATATTTTGCTCGACCGTAAGCTCCGGAATCAGATTAAATGCCTGAAAAATAAAGCCAATATTTCTACGCCTGAATATTGTAAGGGCATTATCCTTCATGTTCTTAATATCATTTCCATCAACAAAGACATCCCCACTAGTCGGCTTGTCAAGTCCGCCTATCATATTTAGCAGCGTACTTTTACCTGAGCCGGATTCGCCAACTATCGCTACAAACTCTCCCTTTGAAATTTCAAAGGAAACATCCTTTAATGCCTCTACCCGAGTATCCTTACTTCCATATATTTTGTATAGATTTTTAACCTCCAACAAGCTCATTTTTTGTACCTCCTTTGTCTTGTATGACATGATATTACAATGTCAATACTACGGTAGCATTACAGCCAACCTACAATTTTGTAGGATTTTTATTTAAAAAAACTAATTACAAAGGTTGTCCCATTTCCGTATTCACTGTCTACCTCGATAGTACCTCCATGCTCCTCTATTATCGCCTTTGCAAGCGGAAGTCCAAGTCCAAGTCCCTGTGTATCCTGAGAATATCTGCTTCTGTAAAATCTCTTGAAAATATAATAAATATCTTCTTCATGAATGCCGCTTCCATTATCTGACACAGCAAGTTTTATTCCATTACTTCCTGTTTTCTCTAAGCTTACTTCTATAGTATCGCCTTCCTTTGTATGGTCAAAAGCATTTTTTAAAACATTTTCAATTGCTTCCGTAATCCATGCTCTGTCACAGCAAAGCATTATTTTACTCTCCGTTTCACTCACATTTGAATTTAATAAAATGCTTTTTTTCTCCTGCTTAGCTCTATATGCAAAATGAAGCTCAATATCCTTTAATATTTCCAACATATTTTCTTCTCTTTTGTCAAAAACAATTGTTTTTGCATCAAGCTTTGTGATTTTTAAAAGATTTTGCACAAGTACATTTATTCTGTCTATTTCTTTTTCAGAATTGTCGGCAAGCTCGTGTACAGTTTCAATATCATCCTCATCATGAAGCAATCCATTATAAACAGACAATGCAGCTAAAGGTGTTTTTAGCTGATGCGATATGTCAGAAATTGTATTCTTTAGCGACTCCTTTTCTCTCATTTCATTTTGTGCATGAGCAGATAAAACTGCCCCAATATTATTTACCTTAGAAAAAAGATGATACATTTCTCCTTCTTTATTACAGCTTATACGTGCACTGTCATCTCCCGCCAAAAATATGTCAAGCTGCTTTACGGCATCCTCCATAATTTTATCCTGTTTTCTAAAATATAAAAAAGCGAACGTACCGATACAAAGAACATTGCAAAACATGACAATGACTATCCAGATAGTCATATAATCTGCGATAAAAGTATACTTTTCATTTATTAAAAAAAGTAAAATTATGGTAGAAATTATTAAGCATGTAATTATCTGTATAAATAATTTCTTTATGCCTTTATTTATTATTATTCTCATACGCATCTCCATTTGTAACCCATTCCCCGTATTGTCAAAAGCATCTTCGGCTCACCCGGGTTATCTTCTATCTTAACTCTTAGTCTTCTTATGTATACCGTCAGTGCGCTACTGTCTATATAATTACCGTCTGAATCCCACAATTTATCTAATATTTTCTCCTTTGTTAAAATGATATTAGGATTTTGCATAAACATACACAACAGCTTATACTCACCTGAACTAAGGTCGAGCTGGACATCATTTTTAAAAACCGTTCCCTCAAGCAGCTTTACTTTTATACCATTCGATTCAATAACCGAAGTATTATCTGCGCAATCTTTTTCTTTTCCTCTGCTTCGTCTTAAGATTGCATTTATTCTTGATATAAGAACACCAAGCTTAAATGGTTTTGTTATGTAATCATCACCACCCATATCAAGCCCCATAATTATATTTGTTTCCTCATCTAATGCTGTAAGGAAAATAATCGGTACATCTGATGTCCTGCGCACTATTTCGCAAAAATCAAAGCCTGTTCCATCAGGAAGTGTCACGTCGAGTATAAGCAAATCATAATCATTTTTCGCCCACAGCATTTTTGCTTCTTCGCAAGTTTTAGCAATATCAGAATTAAATCCCTGTTTTTTAAATGAATACGAAAGACCTGTTATCAGGCTTAAATCGTCTTCCAATAATAATATATCCTTCATATTTACTTTCCTTTTTTTCTTAATCAATATTTTATCTGCTTATAAATAATAATTATTCAAAACAAATTTATGCTTATCTTCAAAACAAATTTATGCTTATCTTCAAAACAAATTTGTGTTTATCTTTAATATAAATTATCCTCATCTTTAAAACAAATAAAAGCTATTTTCATTATATCAGCAAATACAAAAGAAAATCCTACAATATTGTAGGATTAATAATTATTGTTTATTGTATGTTCACCGGACCATGATTATTTTGGATAAATCACAATAAAAAAGCTGCAGGTATAATTAATATACCGGCAGCTTGTACTATCCATTACTAAATCAAATTTTACACTTATATAAGTGCTCCAACAATCTGTTCTTTAATTATTTCAACATCATAACCTGTTGCTAAAGCAAGCTCAGAATAAAGCCCTTCCTCGGCCATCTTCAAATATCTTTCATCTGTCAAAGTGATTTTCTTACCACTTTCTTCACGCTGTTTTTTTCTGATTAACAATGCCTTAACAATTTGAATCCACTGTCTTAAATCACTACTCTTCATAACAGTCTTATAACTGTCATCTCTGTTTCTTTCATTTTCGACAACTAATGGACTAATATCCTGTGATTCATTCAAAATTTGTTTTGCTTCCTCAGCAGTTACAATTCGTCTTATTGCTATTTTGTCGTTATCTGCAGGACAATAAAGCTTAGTATCCCTAGTTCTTTCCGGAACCAAAACATAATATAATCTTTCATTGTCCGAACCGGCTATATCCGGATGGGTAATATCAACCACTTTACAAATACCATTCTTTCCGTAAACGATAAATTCTCCTACATCAAACATAAAAACCTCCTTACTTAATTATTTAAAACTGAACCATTAACTATGCTTCTATGTTATCAAATTATTCCCTTTTTTGTAAGAGATTTTTCAGTTTACAAACATTTTTCGTGAGTTTTTACAAGTGATTCAAAACAAATTGTGCAATTTTCCAATTTAAAGAAAACCTTTAAAACTCTTCTCAACATTCTTTCTTGAAACCATTATCATATGGTCACATTTTCTGCATTTTAACCTGAAATCCATGCCGGTTCTGAGTATCTCCCACTCATTTCCACCACATGGATGCGGCTTCTTCATTTTGATAATTTGTCCTACCTGAAATTCCATTGTTATTTCCTATTCACTCTTATTTATTAATATATAACCCGCCATCGTTTTATTCTAATATTATGTCAACCATTTCTTCTGCTGTATCAACTATATATGTTGCACCTGCAGCTTCAAATTCCTCTCTTGAACCATATCCAAATAACACTCCGATGCTGTCCAATCCAAATGCTTTGGCACCATTTATATCAAAATGTCTGTCACCTACCATTACAGTTTTTCTGTCACCGAAGCTTATATTTGCCTGCTTCATTAAATATTCCATCACTGCTTCCTTAGTATCTCTGCTTCCGTCGAATGAGGCTCCGGCTATTATTTCAAAATAGCAATCCAAATTAAGATTTTGCAATATTTTCTTTGCATATTCCTCAGGCTTGGATGTTGCAACAAAAAGCCTTGCTCCCATATTTGAAAGTCGTTTTAACGCTCCTTCCATACCCGGCATAACATCATTTTCCACAAGACCATTTACACCATAATATTCACGATAATATAAAATAGCCTGTTCTGTCTTTTCTTCATCAAATCCACAAAATTCCGGAAAAGATACCCTAAGC
>CALZHV010000116.1 GCA_945787485.1 uncultured Lachnospiraceae bacterium | reverse complement strand
TTTTTCCTGAGAATCTGCAACGGAAAAAACAGCTTCACTTTTTAGATAATCGTCCAGCTTTTTTATAAGCTTTTCTTTTGCTTCGGAAGAATCATTACCTGTTATTTTGTAAGCGGAATAAAGAATTTCAGCTGAGCATATTTCATATATCTGAGAAAACAATGTTTCTGAGATGGCTGATGACAAGGTTGTGGAAGGAATTACATATTGTTCCATTAAAACGAGCTGATTTCCGTTTATATAAGAATCAAAAAAACCGTCCGGAATGTAATATCCACATTCAGCCACGCTGCTTTTTACATCGTTTATTACATCGTCTTTAGTATCTACGAAGTAAAATGAATAAATTGATTTTGCATTTTCAAGTGATTTGGTAAGCTCATTAAAATAAGCATTATCATCACAGCAAATAGCTATATTTATGCTTGCAGACTTGTTTTGTTCCGGAATAAGCATGTAAGTAACAGCAAGCGCAACAAGAAAAACAATTAAGGAAATATAAACCTTGTTTATAAATATTCTTTTGGCAAAAACAATAATGCGATTAATCATATTTTTTCCTTTTTCAAAATAATTAATAATAAATCCTCTATTTTAAACTTCAAATAGTGAATATTCAAAAAAACGTATCAACAATTTAAAAGGAGTTAAATCCGAAAGCTTCCGGATTATCTCCGGAAGAAGGATATCAGGAATGAAACCTCCTCCTATATAAAGCCCGATAATTATTACACCAAATATTACGAGGCTTGCAATAGTTTGATTTTTACAAAATATTGCGACAGACGATATACAAAACGAAATAATAAACAAGACGGGAATTATTGATAACAAACCTGCATAATTAAAATTAAAGGTATCATTTGCAGGCATAAAAGCTAAAACTAAATTGCTAAGCAAATATGAAATGAAAAACGCAGGTGTTGCAGCAATACTATTGGCAAAAATTATGTGAAATCTATTGATTTTACAAGTGTTTAATAGCGTATAAACACCCGGACTTACGTTTTGTATGCACGGAATTAAAATAAAACTCATAAAAACAACTGTAAGAATAACGGCTACAGAATAGTAGTGCTCTAAAAGAGAAAATGCCCCTTCGTTTGTTGCAACTATTTTTGAAATATGAGAATCCTTATTCAGACATCTGTCCAAAAATGTAATGTCAATATTATTCTGTAATGCTTCTAAATCACTGTCTGAAATATTGTCAGAAACAGCTGTGTCATATCCGCTGTAAGCAGCAGCCTGAGCAATTTTAAGATAATTTGCATATGACAAAAACAGTTCATTAGCTATGTAAGAAGCTATTGAATCGTGTTCTTTTACAATAATTTCCAACGGATAATTGTAGCCGTACATTATTCCTCTTAAAAAATCATCGGGAACAATAATAAGATAAAGTACTTCATTGTTATCAAGCATATAATAACCTTCTTCGGCAGAAGAAACCGGTATAAGATTAGCAGTTTCCTTCATTCCGCCAAGCTCCTTAAGCATAGATACGGCAAGCTGATTATAATTGTCATCAGCCCCTTCAGGTATATAATATGCAATGCTGTACTTTTGAAATATTTTCTCTTTGTATACATTGTCGGAAAGATAGCTGCTTATAAGTGCGCAAAATACAAAGATAAAAAATGTAGATAAAGCGATTGCAAAATAATATTTTGAAAATCTTTTTATATAAGTATGTGTGAGTTGCCAAAACATTGAAGATTTGTTCATCTTAACTCCTCAATAATTCAATATAACTTTTATCGATTTTATAATCTGCCGTGTCATAAAGCTTTGTATTTTTTAGTAAATAAATTTTGTCACAATAGTCAAATATATTCTCATCGTGTGACGCTATGACAACAGCTTTGTTATTTCTTTTAAAATGGTTTACATAATTTATTACATCCTGTTTTGCAATAAGGTCAAGTGATGCAAATGGTTCGTCCATCAAAATAACATCAGGCTCATTTATAAGCGCACATGCAATGGATAGTCTTTTTTTCATGCCGCCTGACATTTTATTTACAGGGACATCAAGAAAGTCTGCAATGCCAAGAGGCTTAAGTAAATCATGTGATAGAGCAGCTGTTATTTCTTTTTTATTAAGCTTTGTCCACATTCTGATATTGTCGATTGGCTTTAACTCATCAAACAGAGGATGCTCTTGTGGAACATAGCCTATTATGTTTTCGTCTCTTAAGCTTTTGTTTTGTGCAAGACAAGAAAGAAGAGTGGATTTACCTGACCCGTTTATTCCAAGTATCCCTATTATCATACCTTTCTGTATATCGATAGAGACGTCATTTAATATCATATGTTTTCCGTATGCTTTATTTATATTACTTATTAACATGGAGTTCTCCGTTTATTCTTCTATTAAATGAAAATCAAGATAGTCAAATTCAATATGCTCGATAAAATTATCCTGTGTAAAACGTGTTCTTGAAAATTTGATAAAATCATTTTGGTTGGATTTAAGCCAGATTGGCGTCGATAAATCAAGTTCATTGCAGATAATATCAAGAGCATTATAAACCTTTTTTGTCCGACTTAGCGACTCGTCATCTATACAAGCTGTATAGTCGTTTACTAATCTGTTATCTTTGATTATTTTTCCCCAGATTCTAAACATAAAAATCTCCTTTAATTTAATGGGTTTTAACATGGTCAAATTATAGCTTTTTGAAATATAAATTTCAATATAAATGATAAATGTGAAAAAAATTTAAATATGTACTGTTATGTTTGAAAAATAAAAAAATTATGTTAGAATACTGTATTGTGTAAGATATTTATGAAAAGATTTTTTAAAGGTGAAAGAAATGTATAAAGTTATAACTACAGATGGAAATGCAAAACGTGGTGAGCTTGTAACACCACATGGAAACATTCAAACTCCTGTATTTATGAATGTAGGAACAGTAGCTGCAATAAAGGGTGCTGTATCAACAGAAGATTTACAGACAATCGGCACGCAGGTTCAGCTTTCTAATACTTATCATCTACATGTAAGACCCGGTGATAAAATAGTAAAACAAATGGGTGGTTTACATAAGTTTATGGTTTGGGATAAACCAATTCTTACCGATTCGGGCGGATTTCAGGTATTTTCTCTTGCAGGATTAAGGAAAATTAAAGAAGAGGGCGTATATTTTTCCTCCCATGTCGACGGAAGAAAAATATTTATGGGACCTGAAGAAAGTATGCAGATACAGTCAAATCTTGCTTCGACAATAGCCATGGCATTCGATGAATGTCCGCCGTCAAAGGCAGAGAAATCGTATATCCAGCCGTCAGTTGACAGAACTACAAGATGGCTTGAACGTTGTAAAAACGAGATGAATAGATTAAACAGTATGGAGGATACCATAAATAAGAAACAGATGCTGTTTGGTATAAATCAGGGTGGAATATTTGAGGACATACGTATTGAGCATGCCAAGAGAATATCGGAAATGGATTTGGACGGATATGCAATAGGCGGTCTTGCAGTCGGAGAAAGTCACGATGAAATGTACAGAATAATAGAAGCAACAGTGCCATATCTTCCGCAAAACAAACCTACTTATCTTATGGGTGTTGGTACACCTGCTAATATACTTGAGGCGGTAGAAAGAGGCGTTGATTTCTTTGATTGTGTATATCCGTCAAGAAACGGACGACATGGACATGTTTATACAAACCATGGTAAATTAAATCTTTTTAATGCAAAATATGAAACGGATTCAGAGCCGATTGAAAGCGGATGTAAGTGTCCTGCATGCAGTAAGTATTCAAGAGCTTATATAAGACATTTGCTTAAGGCTAAAGAAATGCTCGGTATGAGGTTTTGTGTATTGCATAATTTATATTTTTATAATAATATGATGGATGAGATTCGGACAGCTATTTCCGAACATCGTTTTGCTGAATACAAAAAAGCAAAGCTTGATGGATTTAACAGTGAAGCTTAAGAATCTTTGAAATAACAATTGATTAATTTTTAGGAGGAAATAAAAATGTTTTACGATGTTTTATTAACAGCAGCTGCTACAGCAGATGCAACATCAGGTAAGACTTCAGGAATGAGTGTTCTTACAATTGTTTTATATCTTGTTTTTCTTTTTGGTTTAATGTATTTCATGATTATAAGACCACAGAAGAAACAGCAGAAGCAGATGGATGATCTCCATAACACAATGGAGCCCGGAGACAAAATTATGACAACAGGTGGTTTCTATGGAGAAATCGTTTCAATCCTTGAGGATGAAACAATTATTGTTGAGTTTGGAAATAACAGAAACTGTAGAATTCCTATGCACAAAAATGCTATAGCTGAGGTTGAAAAGGCCGGTGCAGCAATTGTTAAGGAAGAAGCTGAGGTTGAAGAGGTTGAAGAACCAAAGAAGGCTTCAAAGAAGAAAAAGGAAAAGTAATAATGAAAAAAAGATTAGCTGTTGGAATTATATTTTCAATGATGGTTCTTGCACTTTCAGGATGCGGAAATGCTAATGAAGATACGCAAAATACATCAGAAGTAACCGAAATATCTACAGATAGTGATGCGAATGAGGATGAGGTTACATACTCTGATATTATGGCAGGAACTATATATGATAATGTATATACAAATGAAAGCTTTAATTTTCAATTTATAATGCCGGAAGGATGGACGTTTTATGATGCTGCTACAGTAGCAAACTCGACCGGAGTGGATGAAGCTGTCATAGAGGGGTTCTGGAAGGGAACAGAATCTGCATATGATTACGCAATGTCATATTGTATGATTGCTTGTGATTCCACAAAAGGGACAAGTGTTATAGTGAGCTATTTCTGTCCTGAAAGATATAATCTTCTGCCTGACACTACAGCAAAAGAATACCTTACTAACTCGGCAAAGGGTTTTGAAGATGCCAAAATATATGATGATAAGTTAGGCTCTATGGACATGACATGCCTTGAACTTGCTGAAAGAGAAGATTCAAAGCAATATATGTATGCTACAGACAGAGACGGTATCATTTTAATGATAACATTTACAACATTGACCGATGAAGATATCGATACATATAAGGCAATGATAAAGTAAAAAAGATATATAAAAGCATATGTAAAATCATATGAAAAAGCTTATGTAAACGGATATCTAAAATTTATATGTTTTTATAAAAAATGCTTTGTAAAATAATGTCGTAAATGCAAAAAAAAAGTAGTGTAATTTTATTATTTATGTTAAAATACAAAAGGTAGTGTTTCTATGCTCTAAGAAACATCCTAAATAAAATTGACATTTCAAGGAAATGTCTATTATAAAAAGTAATTACATATTCGAAAGGAGTCTCAAAATGATTTATTCACAAGAAGTAGAGAACATGTGCCCAGTTGCTCAGGGTGTACATCATGGTTGTGCACCTATTCCTGAAGAAGCAAAATGGGTTCAGGCAAAAGAAGTTAAGGACATATCAGGTCTTACACATGGTATTGGCTGGTGTGCTCCACAGCAGGGTGCATGTAAGCTTACACTTAACGTTAAGGAAGGTATTATTCAGGAAGCACTTGTTGAAACAATTGGTTGTTCAGGTATGACACATTCAGCAGCTATGTCAGCTGAAATTCTTCCTGGTCTTACAGTTATGGAAGCACTTAACACTGACTTGGTTTGTGATGCTATTAATACAGCTATGAGAGAGTTATTCCTTCAGATCGTATACGGACGTACTCAGAGTGCATTCTCAGAGGATGGTCTTCCTGTTGGTGCCGGTCTTGAAGATCTTGGTAAGGGTCTTCGTTCACAGGTTGGTACTATGTATGGTACTCTCAAGAAGGGACCACGTTACCTTGAAATGGCAGAGGGTTATGTAACAGGTATCGCACTTGATGCAGATGATCTTATTATCGGTTATCAGTTTGTTAACCTTGGTAAGATGACAGACTTCATCAAGAAGGGTGATGACCCTAATACTGCATATGAGAAGTCATGTGGACAGTATGGTCGTGTTGCAGATGCAGTTAAGATCATTGATCCTAGAACTGACAAAGAAATTGCTAAATAATAGAAGGAGGTAACGAAAATGGCTTTATTTGAATCATATGAGAGAAGAATAGATAAAATCAACAGCGTTTTAAATAGCTATGGTATCGCTTCTATTGAAGAGGCAGAAAAAATAACTAAGGACGCTGGTTTAGACGTATATAATCAGATTAAGGGTATTCAGCCTATCTGTTTCGAAAATGCTTGTTGGGCTTATACAGTAGGTGCAGCAATCGCAATTAAGAAGGATTGTAGAAGAGCAGCAGATGCTGCAGCTGCAATTGGTGAAGGTCTTCAGGCTTTCTGTATCCCTGGTTCTGTTGCAGATACACGTAAGGTTGGTCTTGGACATGGTAACCTTGGAAAGATGCTCCTTGAGGAGGAGACAAAGTGTTTCGCATTCCTTGCAGGTCACGAATCGTTTGCAGCTGCTGAAGGTGCAATCGGTATTGCTGAGAAAGCTAACAAGGTACGTAAGGAGCCACTTAGAGTTATTCTTAACGGTCTTGGTAAGGATGCTGCTCAGATTATCGCAAGAATTAACGGATTTACATTTGTTGAAACAGAGTATGATCCATATACAAACGAAGTAAAAGAAGTATTTAGAAAATCTTATTCAGAAGGTCTTCGTGCAAAGGTTAACTGCTACGGTGCAAACTCAGTACCTGAAGGTGTAGCAATCATGCACAAAGAGGGTGTTGACGTATCTATCACAGGTAACTCAACAAACCCAACTCGTTTCCAGCATCCTGTTGCAGGTACATACAAGAAAGAATGTATCGAGCAGGGTAAGAAGTACTTCTCA
>CALZHV010000115.1 GCA_945787485.1 uncultured Lachnospiraceae bacterium | reverse complement strand
TGCAGCTTCCTTTTCTTCTCTCAAGGCGATCTCTTTTTTTATTACTTCGATTTCAGCTTTCATGTATTCGTTTTCAGCTCTTAATCGGATTAGTTCCTCATATTCAGATTCATTAGGTTTGGGAGGTTTTCTAGTACCTATTTTTTTCATATCAGGATTCCTTGATTTACGACCTTTCTTATTTGGTATAAGACCATTATAACCATAAATCTTATATTTGCGAACCCATTGATATAACTGTCCCTGGTTAATACCTGCTGAAAGAGCAACTGATTTGTTAGATTCACCAGCCAAAACCTTGGCGACTAAGTTATATCGTTCTTCTGTAGTCCATTCCTTGTTCTGATTTTTATGTTTTAAAGCTTCAGGACCACAGGATTCTTCAATTCTAACCCATTCTCGAATTGTTTTATGAAACCTTTCGCTTCCTATACCATCTGGAGTATCAGGATATTCTCCACGATAATACATCTCCACACATTTTCGTTTAAACTCATAACTATAACGCATAAAAATACCCTCCTTACTGGTTTGTCCAGTAAAGAGGGTACATATCAGAGTTCAAAGTGTGCTTATTTCATAACTAAAATATAAATGCCAGTGATATATTTAGTTTATTCTTTTTGTTTCAATTTCTTCAAGAATGTCAGCGACAAACTTTGAAGTATCCATACTTCCCAGGTCACCATCTTCACCACGTTTTCTTACAGAAACAGTCTTTGTTTCTTCTTCGTTGGCACCGATGATTAACATGTATGGAATCTTTTGAAGTCTTGCTTCACGTATCTTGTAACCAATCTTTTCTGCTCTTTGGTCCATTGTTACCCTTACGCCTGCTTTTTTGAGCTCCGCATATACGGTATCTGCATAATCAAGATATTTGTCTGAGATAGGAAGTATTCTTACCTGCTCAGGTGATAACCATGTTGGGAATGCACCTGCATATTTTTCGATAAGCCATGCAAGAGTACGCTCGTAGCATCCGATTGATGTTCTGTGGATGATATAAGGTCTTTCCTTTTCGCCATCCTTATTGATAAAGTACATGTCAAATTGTTCAGCAAGAAGGGCATCCCACTGAATTGTTATCATTGTATCTTCTTTTCCGTATACATTCTTTGCATTGATATCGACCTTTGGTCCATAGAATGCAGCTTCGCCAACATCCTCGACAAACGGAATATTAAGCTCTGTTAAAATGTTGCGGATATCCTGTTCTGTCTGCTCCCAAACCTCAGCTTCACCGATATATTTTTCTTTGTTGTCAGGATCCCATTTAGAAAGATGGTAAGTAACATCCTCTTCAACGCCGAGTGTCTGGAGACAATACTGTGCGAGAGCAATACAATCCTTAAATTCCTGAACCATCTGATCCGGTCTTACGATAAGGTGTCCTTCTGAAATTGTGAACTGACGAACACGTGTAAGACCATGCATTTCTCCTGAATCTTCATTTCTAAACAATGTAGATGTCTCGCCGTATCTGCAAGGAAGATCGCGGTAAGACTTCTGGCTTGCTTTATATACATAATATTGGAAAGGACATGTCATTGGACGAAGAGCAAATACTTCCTTGTCAACCTCTTCATCACCGAGAACAAACATACCTTCTTTGTAGTGATCCCAGTGACCTGAGATTTTGTAAAGGTCGCTTTTGGCCATAAGAGGAGTTTTTGTTCTCATGTAGCCACGACGTTCTTCCTCATCTTCAATCCATCGCTGGAGAGTCTGAATTATTTGAACACCCTTTGGCATAATGAGCGGAAGACCCTGTCCGATGACATCTACAGTTGTGAAAAGCTCAAGTTCACGTCCAAGTTTGTTGTGGTCACGAAGCTTGATATTTTCAAGAAATTCAAGTCTTTCTTCAAGGTCTGCTTTCTTTGTATATGCTGTACCGTAAATTCTTGTAAGCATCTTGTTGTCGGAATTGCCTCTCCAGTATGCACCTGAAGAAGAAGTAAGCTTGAAGAATTTAACAGGTTTTGTATTCATCAAATGTGGACCGGCACAGAGGTCTGTAAAATCGCCCTGAGTATAGAAGCTTATTGTTGAATCCTCAGGAAGATCATTTATTAGTTCTACTTTATATGGCTCACCCTTTTCTTCCATAAGCTTTATTGCTTCGCTTCTTGGAAGTGTGAAAGAAGTGATGTCTTCACCCTGTTTTACTATTTTCTTCATTTCAGCTTCAATTTTGTCAAGATCTTCTCTTGATAATGAAGGCATATCAAAATCATAGTAGAAACCGTTATCAATTGCAGGACCGATAGTGCATTTTGCATCAGGATAAAGATGTTTTACTGCCTGAGCTAAAATATGACTTGCGGTATGCCAGAATGTCTTCTGACCTGCTTCGTCATTGAATGTAAGAATGTTGAGTTCGCAATCTGAATCGATTACAGTTCTCAAATCTTTAACTTCTCCGTTTACTTCGGCAACGCATGCAACACGTGCCAAACCTTCGCTAATATCCTTTGCTATGTCAATGATTGACATTGCGCCGGAGTACTCTTTTGAAGAGCCGTCTTTAAGTGTAATTTTCATTTCCTTTACCTCACTTTAATAGTATGTTACGCCCCGGCATTGGCCGGCGGCATATAAGTTCCTTCTGTTAGGTATATTTTTATGCATTAAAAAATCCCTAACATTATGAAAATGTTAGGGACGATAAATCGCGGTTCCACCCTAATTCCTGCATAGCAGGCACTTAATTGGACTGTAACGTAATCAACGGCTTATATTTTGTATAAGCAGCTCCGAGGTAGTTTTCGGAAGGGCGTCAATGATGCTTTTCTCAGCAAATAAAGCAATCTCTGTCAATGCGTTTCCAACTTACTCGTCTCATCATAGCTTTTATATTGTTACTATATATTCCAAAAAAGCAAATGTCAAGGTTTAAGATATTATAAATTTTGTTATTTAATGCCATCAATTTCTTCTTTGCATTTTTTTCCTTCGTAAAGGAGCTGTTTTAGTCTGTCTGCATCCTCGGAAGCTATGGCATCCCTGTACTGACTCATGGCATCCATGAAATAATCTATTTCCTTTAATAAATGCGTTTTGTTTTCCAAAAACAATTCCGTCCACATTGTTTCGTTTAACCATGCCACTCTTGTCAAATCCTTGTAGCTGCCGGCGGAAAAACCGACATGCTCCTTAGCGGTAGGACTTTTAACAAATGCATTAGATACGACATGTGCCATCTGTGATGTGAAAGCAATCATGGCATCATGCTTGTCCGGGTCACAAACCGCAAACATTCCAAATTTAATTGGTGAAAGGAGTGATTTTGCTCTTTCAATTGTTTCTGTGTCATTTAAATCCTCAGGTACAAGAATCATTGAAGCACCGTTGTACATAGTTTTGGTGCTGTATTCAAAACCTGAGAAGTGGCGGCCTGCCATCGGATGACCTCCGACAAATGTGAAACCGTATTCTTTTGCAATATTAAAACATTGTTCGCAAAGTGTAGTTTTTGTTCCGCAGCAATCAATAACCATAGTCTTTTTATTAATATACGGAGCCATTTTATTTAGATAATCTATGCAAAGATTAGGATATAGACAGAGTAATATTAAATCACATTCATTTATTGTGTTTTCATCAAGCTCGTCATCGATTGCATTTGCTTTATAAGCATCCTCTATAACGTTTTTACTTCTGTTATATGCAAGAACCTTGTGTTCATGATTGTCGCTGTAAGCTTTTGCAAATGAACCACCGATAAGTCCAAGACCGACAATACCTACTGTCATTTTTTTACCTTCTTTCTGAAATCCATTTTTGGATATTATAACACGTTGAAGTGTTAAAACAAAGTGATATGTATAAAAATCTTTGTTTTGGGGAAAATAGAAATATCATTTTGAGGAGGTTTAAAATCGGATGAATAAAAAGACTAAAATTTATGTAATTGTACTTATCTGGGTTGCTGTCGGATTACAGTTTATTGTAAATTCTTCTATTGATATGGAAAAGACAATGGTGACGGAGGCTATGAGTGACGGTGTAAGCAATCTCGATTCAGGCTCCATAAAGGCATACGGATATTATGGCGAGGGGGTGCCGGAATTAGAGAAAATGAAGCAGGTGGCTGTAGGAATAGGAAATAAGCTTGGTATAACGGACGGATACACAATTGAGGTAAACGAGGATTCGCAAAAAAATAAACGCCGGCTTATTTTTAATAAAAAAGGGGCATATGCGGATACTACAATAAGTGTTGCTTCAATTGATAATGAAACATATATAATAACGGATATTATGTTTAATGAGACCGGAGTAAATTCCATTTATGATTACAAAACAAAGCTTGAAAAGCTGTATGAAGAATACGGAATGGAGCCAAGCAGTAATATTTATCTTTGTAATAAGTATAAAGGAAAACTTTCTGACAGCCAGGTTGCTGAAATGGTAAATGATTATCTGCAGGATATGGATGCAGAAATAGTGATGGACAACGACTATCTCGGAATAAGATGTGTCTATGGCTACAGTCACGAAATAAAAGACTACGTTTATCAGGAGGACAAAAAAATAAACGTAAATATTGTATTTACCTACGATGAAGAAAATGATATTACGATAGTTCACAGGGCTACACCTTTTGTAGATAAAACATTTTGATTAAGCATAAATAACAAGCTCTTGCCATATAATTATGTAAAAGAGGCAGAGTGGTCATATGAAAAACAGGATAATAAAAACCATTGCGATTACAAAATTAATAAGTGTTGTAATGGTTTTTTTAATGTTTTTTGTTGCAGGATGTGAAAAAAATGAAACGGAAAAAAGTGAAGAACCGGAATTTACAGTTTGTGCACAAACAATGATACCGGATGATTTTGCCGTTCTCATAGAAGAAAAGAAATATGATGACTTTAAAATGTCATATCTGTGTAACGATTACTTGTATATCGCTGTTGGTTATGGTATGCAGAATGTTGATACAAGGCTTGTATGTCTGGAGGAGCTTAGAATAAATAATAAAGCAATTTATGTAAAAACCGGATTGAGAGATATAAAAAACACGGAAAATGTCACTTATCACGGAGAAGCCTCGATCTATCCTTATATTGTGATTAAATGCAAGGCAATATCTCTGCCTGTACGTTATGAAATGTAAGCAGTGGTATTAAAGAAATGTATTTTTTAACGAGGCAGGGAATATATATTAGAAAGAGATTTATTAAATAATTGGAGGGTATATGAATTTTATAAAAAAAGAAATAAATACCAGCAGTTTAATTGCTTCGAAACAAACGCAGATTATTCTTGATGACAGCTTTAATATTCCTGAAACAAGAGGAGATTTGATATCCGTAATT
Source organism: uncultured Lachnospiraceae bacterium (assembly GCA_945787485.1). Taxonomy (GTDB): domain Bacteria; phylum Bacillota; class Clostridia; order Lachnospirales; family Lachnospiraceae; genus Coprococcus_C. The sequence continues at coordinate 1,520 of CALZHV010000115.1, read as the reverse complement.
TCAAAAAATGCGTACATAATTTTAGAAAAAGCATGTCCGGAAAAAGGAAAACTTCGAGTTGCCGGGAAAATGAAATTTATTATTCTTTATCAGACGCAGGTTACTGAGGGTTTAGATTCATACGAAGGAGAAATGCCTTTTGACGAATTCATTAGTATAGATAATATAAATGATTTTTCAAAGGTTGACTGCAAATGTGTAATCGAGGATGTTGCCGCTGCCGCGATTAATTCCAGAAAGCTTGAAATAAGATGTCTGTTAAAATTTGATGTAAGCCTTTATGATATGAATATAAGTAATGCTGCGGTATCGCTGGAAAATGGACAGGGTGTGGAATGCAGACAAAAGAAGCTTTCTTACACTGCGGTTCCAATATTGAAAAGAGATGTATTCAAAATCAAGGAGGATGTGGAAATTCCACAGAATAAGCCCAATATAAAGAGGATATTATGGTACAACATAGCACTAAGAAATATGGAATATCGGGCTGTGGACAATGCAATAAATGTAAGAGGAGAGGTCGAGATATTTGTCATATATGAGGGCATGGAAGAGCATCAGCCTATTCAATATGTCTATCTCATTAGAAATATTTCGCAAAATGTCGACTGCAACGGTGTTAAAGACGACATGATAGTTGATGTAAGCTGCTGCCTTGGTAAAGGAAGTGTAATGATACACGAGGATGAGGACTGCGAAGACAGAGTCATAGCTGTTGACTATAATGTAGATATGAGTATTAAACTTTTTGAGGATATGGAATGTGATATTATATGTGATGTTTATTCTCCAAATACACAGCTTGACCCTATCAGAGAAAATATAAGCTGTGAAAAGCTTCTTATAAGAAATCAAATGAAAAATAAGTTTTCTCATAAAAAACGTTTGAAAGCAGATATGAAAATTTTACAGATATGTTATGTTTACGGTGATGTCTGGCTTGATGATTATTCTGTTGAAGAAAATGGAATTGCAATAAACGGAAATATAAAATGTTATTTGCTTTATATTGCAAACAATGAAGATGCAATGAACTGCATGGAGCTGGATATCCCGTTTGAAAGCAATATGGAAATAGAAAAAATAAATAAGGATTGTGATATAAAGATAAGTACTTCTTTAGACCAGATTGTTGCATCTATGCTCAACAGCGAAGAAATGGAGATAAAGGGTCAGATAAATATTGATGTGTGTATCATGGAAAAACAGAGCATAGACATAATAAGGGATATGACAGTTTCCGAAATAGATTATGTCAAGAAGGCAAATATGCCGGGAATAGTCGGATATGTAGTAAAAAAAGATGACAGCATCTGGTCTATCGCAAGGAAATATTATTCTACGGCAGAATCGATTAAAAAGGTTAATAGTCTTGAAAGTGATGAGATAAAAGAAGGCGACAGGCTGATGATAATAAAAAAATAAACAAAAATAAAACAAGAAAACGAAAAAAATGTAATAAAATATATTATCAAATTAAAATATAATAAAAAATCGAGGCTGTAATCCGACCCGAATTA
>CALZHV010000114.1 GCA_945787485.1 uncultured Lachnospiraceae bacterium | reverse complement strand
ACATACCTAATTCGTTAAATACTGCGTCCATATTACAGCTCCTTTCATATATCAAATACTAAAATATTATTTTATTAAATCAGTGAAGAAACATGTTGGATTTCCTGTATGACACGCCGGTCCTGTCTGGTGCACCTTTGCAAGAATTGTATCCTTATCACAATCTATTGTAAGTGATACAACTTTTTGGAAATGACCGCTTGTTTCACCTTTAACCCATAGTGACTGTCTGCTTCTGCTGAAATATGTCATTAGTCCGGTTTCTATTGTCTTATCATATGATTCTTTATTCATATAAGCAAGCATCAAAACTTCGTTTGTGTCTGCACTTTGAACGATAACAGGAATCAATCCATCTGAATTAAGTTTAAAATCAGAAAATGATAAAGAACTTTCCATTTCGTACCTCCTATAAGCTTCCCTTAGTTGTAAGAATCTGACCTTGTAATCTGTTGTCATAGCTTGTAGCAATGTCAAGAGCCTTTGCAAAAGCTTTAAAACCGGCTTCGACAATATGATGATTATTTGTTCCGGCTATTTGTTTTAAATGAATATTCATTCCTGCTGAGTACGAAACAGCATAAAAGAATTCTTTTACCATTTCTGTTTCCATGTAACCGATTGATGGAGTTGTAAGATTTAAATCATATACAAGGAAAGGTCGTCCTGATAAATCTATAGAGCATAATACAAGTGCATCATCCATTGGAACCATAAATGTTCCGAAACGATTTATACCGGCTTTGTTTCCGACAGCTTTTGCAATTGCCTGTCCTAATACTATACCCGTATCTTCGATTGAATGATGTGAATCTACATGTGTATCTCCAATGCATCTTAATTTCATATCAAAAAAACCATGACGTGCAAAGCTGTTTAACATATGATCGAAAAAGCCGATATCTGTTTTTACATCTGCAATTCCGCTTCCGTCCAAATTAATTTCAAGTTCTATTTCAGTTTCATTTGTTTTTCTTTGTACAACTCCAATTCTGTTTTCCAAGATAATATCTCCTTTATCAATAAGAATTATGTTTCAAAATCTGACTATATATTATAACATAATTTTACAACAATAACAATAAATGTATTATTCAAATCTTACATGTATTGAATTGGCATGAGCTGTAAGCTTTTCTGACTTTGCAAACGCTTCAATATCTTCATGTACAGCTTCTAATGCTTCTTTAGAATAATAAATGATACTTGATTTCTTTATAAAATCATCAACACTTAATGGTGAGAAAAATTTAGCTGTACCATTTGTAGGTAATACATGGTTCGGACCTGCAAAATAATCTCCTAAAGGTTCGGAAGAATATGAACCGAGGAAAATAGCACCTGCATTTGTGATTTTTGTCATTGTATCAAAAGGATTTGCAGTTACTATTTCAAGATGCTCGCTTGCTATATCATTTGCTGTTTCAATAGCCTCGTCCATATTTTTTGCAACAAGAATATATCCGTAATTATCGATGGATTTTCGTAAAATTTCTTTTCTTGACAGTTTTTCTATAAAAGCTTCAGCTTCTTCTGATACTTGTTGTGCAAGCTCTTTTGATGTAGTGACCAATATTGCTGATGCCATTTCATCATGTTCTGCCTGTGATAATAAATCTGCAGCTACAAAACGAGCATTGGCTGTTTCATCTGCCAAAACAAGAATTTCACTTGGCCCTGCAACTGAATCAATACTAACATGACCGAATACACATCTTTTTGCTAATGCTACAAATATATTACCCGGACCAACAATTTTATCAACCTTTGGAATTGACTCAGTACCGTATGCAAGAGCTGCAATAGCCTGTGCTCCGCCGGCTTTAAAAATTTTATCAACACCTGCTTCATTTGCTGCAACAAGAGTCATTGGATATACTTTTCCGGTTGAATCACAAGGTGTAGTCATGTATATATTTTTTACACCTGCAACCTTAGCAGGAATAACATTCATTAAAACGGATGATGGATATACTGCTTTTCCACCGGGAACATAAACTCCGACATTTTCAATAGGTGTCACCTTCTGACCAAGAATCTTTCCGTCTTTTTCTGAATCAAACCAGCTGTAGCATTTCTGTTTTTCGTGATACTCTTTTATATTTACTATAGCTTTTCTGATTATTTGAAGAAGCTTATCATCAACCTCTTTATATGCTTCGTCTATTTCTTCTTGTGTAACCAGAACGTTTTCTTTATTAATTTGTGCATTATCAAATTTTAAAGTATATTTAAATAATGCTTCGTCTTTATTTATATGAACATCTTCTACTATTTCCTTAACAATAGCTTCATATTCCCCGTAATTGTCAGGACTTCTTTTTAACAAATTACTTAGAATATCCTTTTTTGTTTCTTCTGTCAATTGAACAATTCTCATGATATGCCTCCCATTTTCTGTATTATATTATTGCTTTGAAATAAGTTCGTTTAATTGATTTAAAATATTTCTGATTCTTTCGTGTTCCATTTTCAGGCTAACCTGGTTTACAACTACTCTTGCAGATAATGGACAAATTTCTTCTAAAACCTCAAGTCCGTTTTCTTTTAATGTTGAACCGGTTTCTACTATATCAACTATTACTTCAGAAAGATCTACTAATGGTGCTAACTCAACAGAACCGTTTAATTTGATTATTTCAATAGTCTGATTTTTTTGATTGTTAAAATAATCCTTTGCTATATTAGGGTATTTGCTTGCAACTCTGATTATTTCATTTTTCTGTAAAAGTTCCTTTGCTGATGCCGGACCACATACACACATGCGACATTTTCCAAAGCCTAAATCCATAACCTCATACAGATTTCTTCCCTCTTCAAGTATAGTATCTTTTCCCACAACACCCACATCAGCAGCGCCATATTCCACATATGTAGGAACATCAGATGCTTTTGCAAGGAAAAATTTTATTTTATATTCTTCATTTGTGAAGATAAGTTTTCTGGTGTTAGGGTCTTTAACTTCTTCACAGGTAATTCCGATTTCTTCAAATAACTGTAATGTCTTCTTTGCCAATCTACCTTTGGCTAAAGCAAATGTTAAATATCTCATCTATCTCACTCTTTCTATGATTAATTACATAATACTTTATAATTTATAGTATCCGTGTTGTTATCAAATAATGAATATACGCATACATCAGAATCATTAATGAAATTATACATTCCTGAGAAATGATTATTTTTTGCATATTCAATATAATCAGGTATTCCGTGTTTTGCTGATCTTCTTATAAGTTCAATTTTTTTGCCTTTATTTCTAAGTGACGAAGCAAGCTCAATTGCAGATTTTTGATATTCTCTATCATATAATACTAATATATTTGAATAATCAACTTCAATTTCAATTTTGTTTCTCGAAATAGCAAGCATAAGCTCATCAACAAAAATTGCAAAGCCTACAGCCGGTGCATCTTTACCAAATTTTGACATAAGATTATTGTAACGACCACCCTTTACAATTGCATCACCTGTTCCGTAAGTATAACCTCTGAAAACAATTCCTGTATAATAATTGTATCTGTTAAGCATACTTAAATCAAAACCTACATATTCTTCAAAACCATAGTTACAAAGAGCACTGTAAACTCTTTTCATTCTTTCTATTGCATTGATTGACATACTGTTAGTGACAAGATTTCTTGCTTTGTCAAGCATCTCTAATCCGCCAAACAAAGTATCAAAGCTTGAAAATGCTTTTTTAAGTTTGTCATCAATACTAAGCTTTGAGACAAATTCTGACAATCCAAAAAAATTTTTTGATTGAATATAATCCTTTATTATATTGGCGGTTTCGTCATCAAGACCGGCCTCTTTAATAAGTCCTTTAAAAAATTCAATTTCTCCAATTTCAATCTGAAATTCTTTTAAACCAACTTCCTTAAGGCAGCTAATTACGCAGGCGATTATTTCTGCATCAGCTGCAGAACTGTCATCATTTACTAGTTCTCCTCCAATTTGTGTTATTTCATTAAGCTTTCCCTGATGAGATGGTGCATTAATAAAAGCATTACCTTTATAGCATAATCTTATGGGAAGTTCTTCTGTAGCATAATATTTTGCAACACAACGGGCAATACTTGGTGTAATGTCAGGTCTTAGTACCAATGTGTTATTATCACGATCAAAAAATTTATACATTTCATTTGAAGGTGCAGAACCTTTATCCATGTTAAATATATTAAAATATTCAAAAGAAGGTGTCTGAATATCATGATAGCTGTACTTTTCCAATACGCTATGAAGTAACTCTTCTACCTTAAGCTTTTTTTTGCATTCCGAATAGTAAATATCTCTTACTCCTTCAGGGGTATGTAAAATTTTGTCTACCATTTTTATCTCCTTACACTTTAGCACATTAACGTGCTAATTTATTATCAAATTAGAACACTAAAACGTTTAATAGTATAGATTAAAGCGTATACTCTGTCAAGCAATTATAACTTATAGTATCCAATTATTCAAGTTTTAGAAGAATACAACAATATATTGTATAATAAATTCAAAAATATAAATTAGTAAATCGGTAGTATATGCATATAACAGAGTGAAATCACTATTAAGAAACGAAAAATAAATATTTATTTATTATAATTTTGATTAAAATAGAACAAAAGTTTGCTTTTCGAACAAATGTATGCTATAATTTCGACATATAGGACAATTGTTTCGTTTAATGAGAAAGGAGCATTTCTATGGCTATACTATCTAAAAAACAACAGGAAATATTAGATTATATAAAAAAATCTATAATGAACAAAGGATATCCGCCAACAGTTAGAGAAATATGTGATGCTGTACATTTAAAGTCAACCTCTTCTGTACATGCACATTTAGCAACCCTTGAAGAAAAAGGAATTATTTACAGAGATCCATCTAAACCAAGAGCAATCGAAATATTAGATGATACTTTTAATCTTGCAAGAAGAGAAATTATTAATGTTCCTATAGTTGGTACAGTTACATGTGGAGAACCTATTCTTGCAGAGCAAAACATAGATGGTTACTTCCCGGTTCCTCCGGAATATATCAAAACAAGAAATAACACATATATGCTTAAGGTTAAAGGTGACAGTATGATAAATGCCGGTATTTTCGAAGGCGATTTAGTTATGGTTGAAGAGACCAATGTAGCAAGAAATTCAGATATTGTTGTTGCATTGCTTGATGATTCCGCTACTGTTAAAACTTATTACAAAGAATCAAATCATATAAGATTACAGCCTGAAAATGATACTATGGATCCTATTATTGTTAATGGTGACATTCAGATTTTAGGAAAAGTCATTGGTTTGTTCAGATCATTTTAAAAAAATAAAAGCTCGAAAGAGCTTTTATTTTTTTCTGAATATAAAATATTTCTTCTGTATATATAAATTGTATATAATAATCGTAATTGTTAAGAATAAATAATTAATTTAATTGTAAATAACTGTTTTGATTTTTTGAAAGTCAATTGTAAAAAAAAGTTTTAAGTTATTCATAATTAATTGAAAATTAAATCGCAATAAAATGCTTCTTTATTTTCATTACTCGTAATGAATCTGTATCTGACACAATTTCCTTCATTAAATCTGACATGCATTTCCGAATGAGAATATGCTACACTTTGTTCAAACTTATAAAACAATGCTTCAGCTTTTTCTACGGAATACTCTTCCATGTTTATTCTAATAATAAACTGATTGAAATTCTTTCTTAAATCATAAGACAATATATCATTTTGTTCTTTCAAAAATTCTTTGATTAATGCAATTATTCTCGAATCTGATGAAAGCTTCACATGTGAAATATACTCATTTATTACTCTATACATATAACATTCCTCTAATACTTTTGCTTATCAGGTATCTTCTTATATACCTCTTTGAATTCATCAAAATGCTGGATAAATAATTTTACAACAGCAGGATCAAAATGTTTTCCGCTTAATCTGATGATTTCATCATAAGTATCTTCCAATGACCAGCCTTTTTTATAATATCTGTCAGATGTCAAGGCATCAAACACATCACAAACTGCAATCAATCTGCTTATGTATGAAATTTCTTCGCCTTTCATTCCGAGATATCCGCTACCATCCCATCTTTCATGGTGTTCTTTTGCAAGAGTACATGCAAGATTCATTATTTCACCCGGACATTTTTCAAGAAGTGCCTCACCATATAATACATGATTTTTCATTATCTGGAATTCTTCATCTGTAAGTTTATCCGGTTTATCTAATATTTCTTCACTTATCATAAGTTTACCGATATCATGCATCATTGAAGCAGTACTGAGTTTTTCTACATATTCATCATCAAATCCGGAAGCTTTACCTAAAATTGTCATGTATTCAGCAACTCTCTTGATGTGTTCTCCTGTGTATTTTGACTTGCTTTCACTTATCTCTGCAAATGCAAAAATTAACCCTTTTTGGTTGTTTTGCATTGTTACAGCTGTATTTACAGCGTTATTTATAGAAATTGTATTCCTTTGTACAATTGAATATGCAACAACAGACATTCCAAATACAATAACTATCTGCGGCCCGACAAATGTTAATATTGAATCCGGCAAATTATTGAATGGATTTCCTGTTAAAATCGAATGATATTTTACTGATAAAAAATTGGAAATGCATATTCCAAATGATACAAGCAAAGATGTAAAAAGAACCAAAGTCTGGTTATAATACAATGATGCCAATAATATAGGAAACAGCATTATCGGAAAAGCATATGATGAAAATAAAGTCAACATTAATGTAGTTATTATACATGTGCAAATAATTACAATATGCTTTGTAACAGGTGAATGGTCAAATTTTAAAATATTAATCAATAATGTAGGGATTAATGCACAAAAAATAGATGAGCCAAAGAATATTATAAGAAGCAACTCATCAATCTCTGCCAT
>CALZHV010000113.1 GCA_945787485.1 uncultured Lachnospiraceae bacterium | reverse complement strand
CGGACAAACGGTTTTCAAGACCGCCTCGTTATGACCACTTCGATATCTCTCCATTATTTTTTTGCCGCTTATTCATATCAGCGACTTTGTTATCTTATCAAACTAAAACAATATTGTCAACAGTTTTTTTCAGTTTTTTTAATATTTTTTTTGAGCAGATTTTCGGCTATAAATATATCTTCCGGAGTCGTTATTTTCAGGTTTTCATATGAACCAGGAACAATTTTTACAGGGACTTCAGTATATTGTTCAACAATCATTGTATCATCTGTTATATTGTAGTTTCCACTATCCTTTAATCTCAAATATGCATCTATTAAAAGGTCAATTTTAAATGTTTGCGGAGTCTGTATTTGATATAACAAATTTCTGTCAGGTGTTGTTTTACCAAATATCCCATCATTATTTTCTTCAACTATTTTGATTGTATCTTTAACAGGCATTGCAACTGTAGATGCTCCATAACTCATGGTTGCTTCTATTGAATCGCTAATCATTCTTTGACTTATTAAAGGTCTGGCGGCATCATGTATCATTACAATGTCAGCCCCGCGTTTTTTTGCGCACAAAAGCCCATTGTAAACAGAATTATATCTTTCCTTACCACCGGGAATTATTTCCTTCACCTTACTTATAAGATATCTGTTCACTATTTCTTTTCGACAATACTCAATATCTTCATCCTTCGTTACCAGTATTATCTCATCTATATTATTACTCTTCTGCATGACATTTAAACAATAATATATTACTTCATATCCATTTAATAACATAAATTGTTTAGGTATGTCTGATCTCATTCTACTTCCGCTACCGGCAGCTAAAACAATTGCAACATTCATTTTTTATACCTTTTATCTAAAATGCTCTTTCTCCGATTTTAAGATTTGGAACTGCATTAAGATCCCATCCGGCTCTTTCTCCTGTAATAAAATCATGATATCCTGCCACCCCAATCATTGCAGCGTTGTCTGTACAGTAAATTGGCGACGGATGATAGAACATCAGATTATTCTTTTCTGCCTTTAATGCCATATTTTCTTTGAGGGACGAATTGGAAGCAACTCCGCCTGCAAGTGCAATTTTATCACACCCATATGCCTTTGCGGCATTTATTGTATTATCAGTAAGAACATCCACTACGGCTTGTTGAAAAGATGCCGCAATATCAGCCTTGTTTATTTCTATATTCTTCATTTCGCAGCTGTTTAAATGGTTAAGCACTGCTGACTTCAAGCCACTAAATGAAAAATCATACGGTGCATCCGGCATATATGCTCTTGGAAAATTAAACGCTTCCGGATTTCCTTCTTTTGCAAGTTTGTCAATTTTAGGTCCTCCCGGGTAACCAAGGTCTATTGCTCTGGCAATTTTATCAAATGCTTCTCCCGCAGCATCATCCCGGGTTTTTCCTACAATTTCAAATTCAGTATATGATTTCACATAGACAAGATGCGAATGTCCTCCTGATGCAACCATGCACATAAAAGGTGGTTTTAAATCCTCATGTTCTATATAATTTGCAGCAATGTGTCCTTCTATATGATTGACACCTACCAACGGCTTGTTTTTTGCATAAGCAATCGATTTTGCCGCGCTCACGCCCACAAGCAATGCACCTACAAGCCCCGGACCATAAGTAACCGCTATGGCATCTATATCATCTAACGTTGTCTCCGCCTGTTCTAATGCTTCCTGTATAACGTCATTTATTTTTTCAACATGCTTTCTTGATGCTATTTCAGGTACAACTCCACCATATAATTTATGCAAGTCAATTTGAGAATAAATAACATTTGATTTTATTGTTCTTCCGTCTGTAACAACAGCTGCCGCTGTCTCATCACATGAAGATTCTATTGCCAATATTGTAGTACTCATTTTATTCCACCTGTTTTTCTTAAATAAGCTGTTATTCCTTTTGAGGCTGTGACTGTGATTGCCCCCATCCATAAATTTTCCACTGTCCTTCTTCTTCAACAAGAACATACTGTTGATAAACATATCCTGTTTTTTCTTTTGTTCCAACAGTAACCGTCACTTCCATGCTCGCCATATTTACACCATTTTGTTCATATCTGGTTATCTGGCTTGTTTCAGGGAGTGTAAATGCTTTGTATGAATAGCCTTCTTCTTCCACTTTTTTTATATCATCTTTTATGGAATTTACCATCACCGATTCAGTATTATAAGAAAGCAGTTCCGATGAGTAAAGCTTCATCATTTTTTTATTTAAATCTACTATTTCTTCATCTGTCAGATCACTATTGTACAAAAGCTTGTAATATCTGCAATGTAATTTTACGGTTTCCCTCGGTGTCTTTGGATAATCCGCAATCATATCATATTGCATAAGCTCCTCTTTTTCAGAAATATTATTTGATTTTTTTTCATTAGATGTCGAATGATTGAGAGAGAAATAATATACCAATACAATCACCGCAAAAAAAACAGCTATTATTATAGTTTTCAACAACGATTTTTTGTTTTTTTTCGCCATATTAATTCCTCCCTATATCAAATATTTTATTCATCAAACTTCAGTTCTTTTACCAATCTGTCTTTTCCCATATATGTTTCCGGAAATATATTTCTTACTTCATCCAAATAAATTTTAGGTTTTACCATTGAAGGACTAAAATGTGTAAGCCATAATTCCTTTACATTTGCTTTTTTTGCCAAATTTGCCGCTTCACACATCATCATATGCTTATTTTCTTTAGCTTTTCCTATTTTTTCTGCTTCGCCATACATGCCTTCGCATATAAACAAGTCTGAATTTTGAGCACACTCTGCAATAAGACCTGTTGGGCGTGTATCTGTACAATATGTTAATTTGATGCCTTTTCTGGCTTCACCCATAACCATGTCACTCGTATATGTTTTATTTCCATATACAACGTTGTCACCTCTTTGAAGCATTTTCCAATATTGAACAGGAAGCTCTAATTGTTTTGCTTTTTCGACATCAAATTTACCGGCACGCTCCAATTCAAAACTGTAACCATAGCATGTCACACTATGATTCAATTTAAATGCATTCATTTTTATGCCAAACAAATCCAACTGTTTTGTTTCATCTTCGATTTCAATAAAGTTAATTTCATATGGCAATCCGGGAGCAATAATTCTGAGCGAATTAACTATTTTTTCCAAACCCTTCGGTCCAACAACAGTTAACGGCTCTGTTCTCTCAGCATTACCGATTGTGAGTAAAAGTCCCGGCAACCCGCTTATATGATCCGCATGAAAATGTGTAATGCAAATCACATCGATAGGATGAAAGCTCCACCCGAGTGAACGAATTGATGTCTGTGTTCCTTCACCACAATCAATCAAAAATGTATGTCCGTTATATCTAATCATTAGCGAAGTTAAAGCTCTGTATGGTAATGGCAGCATTCCACCACTTCCAAGCAAACACAAATCTATCATCTATACCTCCATTTTTGTGGATATTACAACAATTCAGTTGTTTCTTTTATTTCCGCCGGTATTTTCATTTCCAATAAAAATACATCAAAACATTTTTCACATAAATTAAAGCTTACAGTTGTGCCGTCTTTTTTTGAAAAATAGCCCCAATCTTTATTTACCTTTAAATAATCTTCCATCGGGATATCATTTTTTATCTCAATTACATGTCCGCATTTGTTGCAGATTATCTGTGTATTCCTGTTAATTTTCATCTTTACCTCCAATTCAAAGCATTATTTGTATATATAAAGCACTTTGAATCATTATAATAAAACACAGAATGATAATAAATGTATAATCTTTACTAAAAATGCATATAATTGGTTAAAGTCTGCCTTTTCTTAATTGATATATTATACCATTTTCAGAAGGATTAGAATAATAATTTTTTCGAACATCTATCTGACTGTATCCAATCTTTTCATATAGGGCTTGTGCAACTTCATTGCTCTGTCTCACTTCAAGGAAATAATTATCGCATTCGTTAAATGTATCAGACATATAAGCTTCAAAAAGCTTTAATGCAAGTCCCTTTCCTCTTTCATTTTCTTTCACTGCTATTCTTAAGAGCTCTGAATCTCCGGAAATACTGTTTGCAAGAATGTATCCGCTGATTTCAATGTCATTTTCGACAAAACCACTTTCAACCCTAGTTGCTATATAATTACCTTCTGCCATATATATTACATACAATCGATTGTAATCAAGTAAAAGCGTTTCCTCTATTGTCTTATATGACCATGGATCGGAAAATATTATTTCTTCAAGTTTAGCAATTTGATTTATCATTTTTAGCTTCTCTTTCTCTTTCCGCCTGAGATTTTCTTAAATAAATCGGATTATGCAGATTAGCATTTTCAAATTTACCCTCTTCGTAATAGCATTTTCCAAGTGTTGCAACCGATGCCGCTCTTTGTCTGTTCAAATGTGCCGGTGCGTATACAGCTTCCTTTTGTATCAATTCATCTATCTTGTTCATGTATACAGGAACTCCATCACCTAAGAAAGTCACCTTTGATATTTCTGTTTCTTGATTAATATATTCAACTAAATCTGTTACGGCAACAGCTTCCTGCTCCTTGTAAACTTTTATATGTCCCGTTTCAAAATAGTATAAACCACAATACACCTGATTTCTTCTCGCATCCATGATCGGACAGATAATTCCATCGTTATTCCAAACATTGTATGCAAGTGCCTCACATGTTGGAACAGATACGACCGGCTTGTCAAGCGCAAGGCCAAGCCCTTTAACCGTTGCAGAGCCTATTCTTAATCCTGTAAACGAACCCGGTCCTGCGGCAACTGCTATTGCATCAACATCAGACAAATTATATTCTGTCATTTTTACAATCTCGTCCAACATGGGAAGGAGTGTCTGTGAATGTGTTTTTTTATAATTTACAGAATATTCTGCAACTGTTATTTCGTCCTCGATAATTGCAACACTTGCAACCATACCTGAACTGTCTATACCTAATATTTTCACTGCAAAATCCTCCACCAATATCGTTTAGTGTTTCTCTATTGTTATTTTTCTGTAATCAAACCCTTTTTCCAAATCTTTTTCTATTATAACATTAAAATATGTTTCCGGCAGTATATCTTTAATAATTCCGGCCCACTCAATAAGGCATACTCCATCCCCATCGATAATATCATAATATCCGATGTCATCCATTTCCTCATCACTTCCGATACGATAAACATCAAAATGATAAAAAGGCATTCTGCCATCTTCATACTGTTTTAATATTGTAAATGTAGGACTAACAATGTCATCTTTTATCCCAAGTCCGGCACCGAAGCCTTGTGAAAAAACAGTTTTGCCACATCCAAGATCCCCATTAAGACAATATACCTGTCCCGGCTTGGATGCTTCGGCAATTGCCTTTCCAATATTAAATGTATCCTGCGCACTAAAGCTGTCCCTAGATTCCTTTTCCACTTTGATACCCCTTCAAATTATTACTAAGCTTAGGTTTATAATCTGCTGAAAACTGTACAATTCTTGCCAATATTTTTGCCTTGTCATTACCCAATTCAGAAACAGGCAAGACAAATGCATGAATTCTGCTTGTATATATAACAAGAATCCTGTTTGTAAGTACCACCTTTTGAATTCTATTCCATTCGACAAGATCGCTTGCTTCTCCCTGGCTGATTCCAATTCCGTCTTCCGAAAATGTGTATTGCAGGGGTTCTTTATATGACGGGCTAAGCTTCAACTGCTTGTACGCTTTAAAAGAAAGGATAATAGGATTGATAACAAGAAACAATGAAGCTATAACCGCACAGAGAATAATTTTCTCCGTTGCAAGAGTTTCCCATTTAAATATCAATAATAAAAGAGAGCTAAGACTTATCAAAACTCCAATTATACCGGCTAAACTTTTATAATGTGTCTGCATTATATAACTAAGCAATGCTCCATATGTCATTTTAACAGACTTTGTGTTTGATTGACTCATATTTTAAACTCCTTTGATATTTACAATTCAAACGAAATCATCTTGTGGCTGTTATCATACAGTCTGTATTTTACTCCTGCAAGATCAAACATTTTCTTTGATGCAATAGTACTTTCCGAATCGCTGTATTTATCTGACATGTATATTACTTCTGTTATGCCACTTTGAATAATTGCCTTTGCACACTCATTACACGGAAACAGCGTCGCATAGCATCGTGCTCCTTTTAATGTTCCGCCTCCTCTGTAATTAAGTATAGCATTTAATTCCGCATGGCAGACAAAAAAATATTTACTTTCTAAGCCACTGCCATCTCTGTTCCATGGCATTTCATCATCATCACATCCGGAAGGCATTCCATTATAACCCACTGACAATATTCTATTATTTTCGTCAACAATACATGCTCCGACCTGTGTGCTCGGATCCTTGCTTCTCTGTGATGACATAATTGCAATGCCCATAAAATATTGATCCCATGTAATATAATCAGTTCTTTTCATCAAATGGCCCTCCATACCAATAAATTAAATATAACAAAACCTGACTGTCATAATGCGACAGTCAGGTCCAAATTGTTTATCCCAAAATATATCTTATCTAAAATTTATATTCCAAGTCTAAATCAAACCCTACAAAGATGTATTATCTGTCGCCAAGGTCAAACTTATCATGGATAGCATTCATTGCTCTCTCTGTGTTTGCCTCATCAATAAGAACTGTTACTCTTATTTCTGATGTTGAAATCATTCTGATATTGATATTTGCATCATAAAGAGCCTCAAACATTTTAGCAGCTACACCGGCATTAGTCTGCATACCTGCACCAACTATAGAAACCTTCGAAACCTTCTTATCAACGTCTATGCTCTCAAAGTTGCTGAAGTTTTCTGAAATTACCTTTGCTGCCTCATCTGCGTTATCATCTGAAGTAGTGAAGCTGATATCCTTAGTTCCCTTTCTACCTACTGACTGAAGAATCATATCTACATTTATATTATGCTTTGCAAGGCTGTTGAACAATTTAAATGCAACACCCGGTTCATCCTTTAATCCTACTATTGCTATTCTGGCTGTATCCACATCTCCTGCTACACCACTAACAAGCATTTTTTCCATCTTTGCACCCTCCTTAACGATAGT